>CAZCHB010000074.1:0-9055 GCA_964498235.1 uncultured Planctomycetales bacterium | reverse complement strand
CTGTTTAATCAACGTGCGTACCTTTTGCCCCCTCAGATAGTACGCATCATAATACCCCGACGATAATACATAGGTGCCTAGCATAATTCGGCGTTTGGCTTCATCGCCAAAACCTTGATAACGGGTTTCTTCATACATATCAAGCAAGGCATTCTTACGTAAATCTTTTGGCTGAGCACGAAGGCCAAAACGTACCCCGTCGAAACGCGCCAAATTAGATGATGCTTCTGCTGTTGCTAGAATGTAGTAGGTGGCCACCGCATAAGGCGTATGCGGCAAGGTCACTTCTTTAATGATGGCCCCTTGTTTCTTTAATTGATCTAAAGCCGTTTCAACAGCCTGACGCACTTCTGAATCAAGCCCCTCAACAAAAGCTTCTTTGGGAATCCCAATCTTTAAACCACGTACATCATTAATCAACGCTTTTGTGTAATCAGGAACAGCCTGGTTAACACTCGTCGAGTCACGCTCATCGTAACCGGAAATAATATTCATCAGCAACGCGCAATCGGTTACATCCTTTGTAAATGGGCCGATTTGATCAAGGCTGGAAGCAAAAGCAATTAACCCAAAACGGGAAACACGCCCATAGGTTGGTTTCATCCCAACGATACCGCAAAATGCCGCAGGTTGGCGGATTGAACCACCAGTATCAGAACCTAAAGCCCATACAGCTTCATCTGCAGCAACTGCTGCCGCTGAACCACCTGATGAACCGCCAGGGACACATTGCAGATTCCATGGATTAAAAGTGGGGCCATAACAAGACGATTCACAGGAAGACCCGAAAGCAAATTCATCCATGTTAGCAATACCAACTACAGCTCCCCCGCTTTTCTTCACGCGCTCGATAACACCGCCATCATATGGAGGGCGATAACCTTTGAGTATTTTTGAAGCGCAGGTGATTTCCTCACCTTTAATGGATAAATTGTCTTTAATGGCAATGGGGATTGGAATTGCCCCAGATGTAAAATCAGGTTTTTGGCTGGCTAAATGGATATAGGCTTTAACCCGTGCATCAACGGATTTAACCCGTGATAAAATATCGTCATAAGCTTCCTGAGGACTTGCTTTAGAAGCTTTAAATAAGCTGATTAATTCATGGGCGGTTAACGCAAACAAACTCATTCGATCACTAAAGGCACTTTAAAGGAACCGTTCTGTTTCTCAACGGCAATGGCGAGCGCTTCCTGATTAGACAATGACGGCTTAACAACGTCGGGACGCAACACATTTCCAACCGGCACCGCGTGGGTGGTTGGTTTAACATCATCCACATTGATCGACTGCAATTGTTCAACATAACGCACAATATCGCTCAAATTACGGGTCAACCCCTCCAACTTTTCAGGAGGAACATGAATCCGCGCTAAATCGGCAATGTATTGAACGTCTTTGCTGGAAAATGACATAGCAAGAATATTAACATCAAAGGGCGGTACACACAAGGCTTTATAAAGGAATCGCTTCAATATCTGCAGGTTTTTCGATATTGTAAACAACGCATTCTGGATTAATTCGTCTAATCAGCCCCTTTAAAACCTTGCCTGGCCCAATCTCAATAAACTCAGTAACACCATGACTGACCATATATTCAATGGTCCCTACCCACTGAACAGAGGCGGTGATTTGTTTGGCTAGATTATCCTTAATCGTTGACGCATCATCTTGTGGAAAACCATTAACATTGGTAATAACCTTAATCGCGGTTGTATTGATGGAAACATTCACTAAGGCCCCTTTAAATCTATCTGCGGCACTTTGCATCAAGGATGAATGAAATGCCCCTGCCACTGTTAAAGGAATCACTTTGGCACCACCAGCAACCCTAATAGCTTCAACCGCAGCTGCTACCTTATCCGCATGACCCGTAATAACGATTTGCTCATTTGAATTATAATTAGCGACTTCTGTTCCAATTGATTTACAAATCTCTATCAGTTTAGTTTTATCAAAACTTAATACCGCCGCCATAGCCCCTTTATTCAACTTGCAGGCTTCATCCATAAAAGCACCACGTTTTTGAACTAATCGTAAGGTGTCAGCAAAAGACATTGTCTTCGACGCGGCTAAGGCAGAATATTCACCCAGACTTAACCCAGCCGCATATTTAACATCAACATTCTTAAATTTTGGATGCGCCTCAAATGCTTTTAACGCGGCAATACTCATGGTTAAAATACCCGCTTGAGCATAGGCTGTCTGTGTTAATTTCTCTTCAGGACCCTCAAATACCGTCGCTAATAAATCACCCCCGCAGATAGCATTCGCTTCATCAAAAATAACTTTAGCCTCAGGAGAGCCTTCATAAAACTCACGCCCCATCCCAACTTTTTGTGCCCCTTGACCGGGAAATATTAATGCGACACTTTTCATTAAATTTCTTTCTTATAGCGTCGTCCCCAAATGCTTTAGTAAACCAAACTGGGCATTTCCAAAGGACATCGGAGACCTAGTTCATGCACTAGATGCCCGACAAAAACATTCGGGCATGACATGAATTTTAGAATTTAACAATATTAGCTCCGGCAACCAAGCCAGCACCAAAGGTAACCAAGACCACCGTGTCCCCTTTTTTAATGGCACCAGACTTCACTGCTTCAAATAAAGCCACTGCAATTGAAGCGGCTGACATATTGCCGTATTTATCAATATTTATAAATATCTTTTCTTTAGGGATTTCAAGTTTCTTGGCCACCGCTGAAATGATGCGGTCATTAGCTTGATGCGGGACAACTAAATCAACGTCATCCTTAGTCAACCCCGCCTTTAATAATACTTGATCCACCGCATCCGCCATAGAATTGACGGCTACTTTAAACAACTCTTGTCCCTGCATCACCACATAAGGTAATTTTGTATAATTTTCTTTAGATATATCTAATGGGCTACGGGTTTCTTCAACAACAACCTTCATTAAATCACCTTGATCGCCATAAGCCAGCATATAATCAGCAATAATGCCACCTTCTTTAACAGGCGCAATTACACATGCTCCCGCCCCGTCGCCAAAGAGCACGCAGGTAGAACGGTCTTTCCAATCAATCAAGGTGCTTATTTTTTCTGCGGCTATCACTACCGCATTTTTTGCCATGCCGGAGAGTACATATTGCTTAGCTGTTGTTAACGCATAGAGAAATCCGGAGCATGCCGCTGAAATATCAAAAGCAATTGCACGGGATGCGCCAATATTTTTCTGAACAATACAGGAAACGGCAGGAAAATTACTGTCGGGACTGATGGTGGCCACAATAATTAAATCAAGATCAATCGCATTAAGACCGGCATCTTTTAAAGCATTAATTGCCGCTGTGGTGGCTAAATCACTCGTCTTTTGATCAGGCAAAGCAATACGGCGCTCACAAATACCCGTACGCGTACGGATCCATTCGTCCGTCGTATCAACCATTTTTTCCAAATCAAAATTAGTAAGTTTCTTTGCAGGAAGGCAAACACCAAAGCCTAACATACCGACATGGGTCATATGTTACTTAGCCGCCTCTTCTTTAATTTTAGCCAAAAAATCGTGCTCAATTTCTCGAATGGCCGCGCGAATTGCATGTTTAATCGCCTTAGGGGATGAACGTCCATGGCTAATTAAAACCAAACCATCAACACCCAATAACGGCGCCCCGCCGTACTCCGAATAATCAATAGATTTTTTGGCCTGACTAAGCGAAGATTTTAAAAGCAGAGCACCTAAGATTGATATAGGGTTTTTCTTAATCTCGCGCTTTAATAATTGACCGACTGATTCCATTAACCCCTCAGAAACCTTCAACGCCACATTCCCGACATACCCGTCACATACAATACAATTCGCCTTTCCCGTAAACAACTCGTTTGCTTCAACATTACCAATAAAATTTGCTTCATTATCTTCTAATAATTTATGCGCTTCTTTCTCAAGGCCGGTACCCTTACATTCTTCAGATCCAATATTTAACAGCGCAACACTGGGCTTTTCAATACCCAATACTAACTGTGCGTAAACCTTGCCCATTTTTGCATACTGCAAAATATGCTCAGGTTTGGCCGCCGTATTAGCCCCTACATCGATTAAAAATGAAAATTTATCTAAAGTTGGAATAACACAGCCGATTCCGGGACGGTCAACACCCTTGATCATCCCTAAAACAATCGTAGCAGCGGCAACACAAGCACCGGTGTTTCCGGCGCTGATAAAGGCATCGTAACCGGGCTTCTTCAAAAGCCCGATCCCAATTGTGATTGATGAATTCTTTTTTTGACGAATCGAGGCAGATGCCGGATCATCCATCGCTACCACTTCAGGCGCGTGAACAATCTCAACTAATTCTTTAGAATATTGGTATTTCTTTAACTGCGCTTCAATGCGTTCTTGAATACCCACAAGAACGATTGGAACCTTATATTCATTTAGCGCTTCAACAACCCCGGCAATGACATTCTCCGGAGCATAGTCCCCACCCATTGCATCGACGACAATCCGCATAGAAATCCTCGCTTAAATGAGCATATGGCTGACAATGTTTATTAAACAGCTACGACTTGAGCACCTTTATAGAAACCGCAGAAAGGACAAACACGATGTGAAAGCACAGCTTTCGCGCATTGCGGGCACTTTCTTAAGGATCCAACGGTAACCTTCCAATGCGTACGGCGTGTACGGCCGCGGGTTTTAGAATGTTGGCGTTTTGGTAATGGCATTTCTTTCTCCTTGTTAACATTTACATTTTTCGATATTCAAATTCACCCCGCACTTAGGGCAAATACCTTTACAATCTTCCTTGCAAAGCATTCGAGCTGGATTAGCCATAATTAATTCTTGGCGGATTTCCTCTCCTAAATCTACATATTCAATGCCCGGCTCAAGGGCAAAATCAAAATGATAATCAAATGACTGCTTATGGTGTAAATCTTCCAAACACCGCGCACACATTGAACCAAAATCAACCTCAACATGCGCATCTGCTGAAATAACTTGATTAACACGCTCGAGATGCGCTGTAATATGAAGCGGTGAACGTAAATCAATCTCCTCGCTACTTAAACCAATCCCCTCTTTAGGAATTGTTTGGTCAATATCAAGACCTTTGGTAAATACCTCCCGTACCGAAATCTTTATCATTTCGCAAATTTCTTTTTCAAGGCTGCCTGAACCGGCTTTGGAACCAAGCTCGATATGTTACCATTTAAACAAGCCACTTCCTTTAACAAGCTGGAAGACACAAAAGACACATGTTCCGATGGCATTAAGAAAACCGTTTCGATATCCTGCGCCAAGCGCCGGTTTGTCAACGCAATCTGAAATTCATAATCAAAATCTGAGGTCATGCGCAAGCCGCGGATCAATACATTAATTTTATTTGCCCGGGCGTAATCAATAACTAAAGAATCAAACGTGTCAACCTCAACGCCTTTTATACCTTTAGTTGATTCTTTTAACAAATGCACGCGTTCTTCAATGGTAAACAAACTTTTTTTGCTTGTATTGTTAGCCACCGCCACAATAACCCGGTCAAAAATACGGGCGGCCCGTTGAATCACATCTAAATGCCCATTAGTGGCTGGATCAAAACTTCCTGGATATATTGCTGTTTTACCCTTAGGCATTTCTAACCCTATGCATTATCGTTAGATGCGAAGATCCGTAAACACGATCCACATCTACTTTTAAAGCCTCTGGAACTTCCAAGCGCTCACCTAAATCATACTGCGCCACCACAAAACTTTGGTCGTGTAATATATCACTATCATTGATCACTTTCAAGGTTTTTTTACCTAAACGGCGGCCAAATGGAGGGTCATAAAAAACGATGTCAAACTTCTTTCCCTTTGAGCCTAAATCCTTTAGGGTAGCCAGGGAACAGCCATTAATAAGCTTGACATTACCCCCCATTTCAATCCCTAACAATTCACAATTTTCCCTGATAACACCCGCATTCTTCGGGTCTTTTTCAATCATTAAGACCTCTTTAGCGCCCCTTGAGACTGCCTCTAAGCCAACAGCACCGCTGCCTGAATACAGATCAAGGAAGCTGAGGCCCTCTATATCATGACCTAATAAGTCAAAGACAGCCGCCCGTAAAAGACCTTGCGTAGGCCTTATGTCAGCTGGCATATAGAAGTTCTTGCCCTTATGCTCTCCTGCGATTATTTTCATATAGCTCTCATAATAAGTTTAATTTATTATTTCTCGGGACGTTTAATTTTCCCAGCGGAAAATTTCACTTGCACACGATGCCTTCGCTCGCCCTCACTTCGTTCGGGCACAGGCCCGCTCAAGCATCTTAGCACCACAAAAAATAGCAAATTAAACATATACTAGCCTGCCAGTATGGCTTCTAAATAATTTGGATATTTCTTTCGAATTATAGACTTTATTAATTTATGTTCCAATTGTAACAGATTAGGATCCTGTTGGGTTAAAAGAATGGCTTCGCTTCGTGCTTTTTCTAAGATACTCATTTGCGTCAATGGATTGGCCAAGCGTAATTCATTTAGACCGCTTTGATTACCTCCAAAATACTCCCCTGGCCCTCTAATTTGTAAATCATATTCAGCAATTTTAAAACCATCTGTTGTCGAGACGATCGCATCTAAACGGGCCCTGCCTTCATCCGTCGCGGCATCAGCCAATAAAATACAGACAGCATCTTTTGTGCCGCGGCCGATGCGTCCACGCATTTGATGCAGTTGGCTTAGACCAAAACGTTCTGCATGTTCAATAACCATCACATTAGCGTTTGCCACGTCAATACCGACTTCTAAAATTGTCGTAGCAACAAGAATATCCAATTCATGTTTTTTAAATTGAAGCATAATTAAATCAACGTCACGCCTATCCATTTGACCATGAACAAGACCTACCCTTAAATCCTTAAATTCCAATTGCTGCAGGTGTTCAAACATTTGCGTTGCCGCTTTTAGATCAAGCTTCTCACTTTCTTCAACCATAGGATAAATAATATAAGCCTGTGTTCCTTTTTTAACCCACTGTCGCACTTTCTCATACACGGCCTGCGCTTTTTCTGTAGGAAAATGATAGGTAGACACCTTGCCCCGTCCTGGCGGCAATTCATTAATTGTCGACACTTCTAAATCTCCGTACAAAGTTAAGCACAAAGTTCGCGGGATTGGGGTTGCAGTCATAATCAGCACATCTGGCGGGATAAGGCTTTTGGATGATAGCAGTGCCCTTTGTGATACACCAAATTTGTGCTGTTCGTCAATGACAACAAAACTCAAATTATTAAAAGAAACCGCCTGTTCTAATAAAGCATGCGTTCCAATAATTAAGTCAATCTTGCCACTTTTTAAATCTGCACATATCTTATCTTTTTCTTTTTTAGGTAAAAGGCTTGTTAACAAGGAAACTCTAAGATCTTTAAATTTCCCATCACTAATTAATCGCTTAAAATTGGCGTAATGCTGCTGCGCAAGAATTTCTGTCGGTGCCATAATGGCTGATTGATGCCCATTACACCAAGCCGCGGCACAGCCAAAAAACGCTACAACTGTCTTTCCGCTTCCAACATCACCCTGTAGCAAGCGCAGCATAGGACGGTCTTTCTTCATATCAGCAACAATGTCTTCCAACACTCTTTGCTGGGCAGATGTTAACGGAAACGGCAATACTTTCCTAAAATCATCGACGATATCAGGATCTATGCGGTGCGCTATCCCTTTCTTATCTACAATACTTAAACGCCTCAAAATCACAGAAGTTTGAAACAAAAAGAATTCTTCAAATGCGATACGGGCTATGGCGCTTTGCATTTCATCTGCGTTCTTAGGAAAATGTATTTGCTTAATACTTGCAAACAAGGGTTCAAGATTTTGCCGTTTACGCACAGCCATGGGAATAATATCTTTTAATAGGCTGGCATGCTCTTGTAAAACCATATCAATAATCTTACGCAGGTACCGCTGTGAAATACCCTTGGTTAACGGATAAATCGGCACAATACGTCCCATACTTAAACTGCGGTCTTCAACGCTAATTAATTCGTACTCAGGAGATACTAATTGCAATCGATTCTTAAAAAACTCTACCCGGCCATACAAAACAACTTCTTGATCAATTTTAAATAAATTAGCCAAGTAAGGCTGGTTAAACCAAACACAAAAGATCCGCCCAGACTCATCCCCAACAGTAATTTCAACAATCCGACGACCCGATGCCCATGATTTACGCCCACCCCCCACAATCACCCGCCCAGCAACCGTCTGGAATTGGCCAATCTTAAGATTTTTAATGGGGGTAAATTTACTGCGGTCTTCATAGCGGCGGGGAAACAAATAGAATAAATCTTCAATTGTTTGAACACTAAGGAGATTCAACAACCTAGCTTTAACAGGACCAACGCCTTTAAGAAATTGAATGGATGTATCAGCGGAATTTGACTTCATTTAGAAGCGCATAGTTTTAAGACGGCGCGCTAATTGCTTACGGTAGCCTTTATTAAAGACCTCATCGAAATCGTAGGCATTCTTAAAACTTTCATAATTATCCTGCTCATCCTTTGAAAGGATTTTATATTCAACTAAATTAAAAACAATATTGCCAAAATCATCGGTCGTCTTAATTCCCCAATAATTAAGCACTGCCATAGCCATGGGACCGAATTTGTTAAGCATCAGCGCCTTAATGCCGTTTAAAAGTTCAGGACCACTGACATGCTTAGACTTCTTAAGCTTTTTTTGCGAAAAGCTCAATGCCTCCATGACAAATTCATAACTCTCAGGATGATAACGATTATCTCTGGCGCAGATATTTAAGACCAGATTGAAGAATTCTTCATTCATTGTTTTCATAATAGCATAATTCAGCAAAATTAAATCAAAATTTAAAATAAAATAAATTAACCCTGCACCTTTAGTGTGCAGGGGTATATAAAAACCGGTAACGTTCTACTCTCCCATAGCCGTGAGACTACAGTACCATCGACCTCTGTGAGCTTAACTTCCGTATTCGGAATGGGAACGGGTGTTGCCTCACCAGTAAAGTTACCGGAAATAAATCTTACCTTAATATTACTAAGAACAAAATTTATACCGTACCAGCAAT
>CAZCHB010000073.1:3828-9134 GCA_964498235.1 uncultured Planctomycetales bacterium | reverse complement strand
AAAAATGTTAAAGAAAAATATGGTGATATCCAAGTTCCTGTGAGCACCTTTAATAAAGTCTGGATTGTCCCTCAAGAAGCTCAAATATATGAAAAAGCAAATGCGGTTTATGTTACTAAGTCGACGCTTAAAGTGATGCTGGATGAGGATTATACAGCGAGTGTCAAGAATTTACGTGCGGGTGACGCGAAGGAGGATCTCCGTGCAATTATTCTTCCTGAGATTGATGCTGTCTACACTAATAAAAGGAAGATCTCCGGTATTAATTTAGAGGATAGGACGCTAAAGAATCAAATTTATGACCGGTACCTGCAGGCTTATAAAACAGGCGTGTTTAATTTTATCAAGAACGACGGCAATATCCCTCGAAAGTACTTCTGTGGCGGCGTCAATCTTAATAAGTCGCAAATTAGCCGGTCGAGTCAATTAGATGAGGCTATGACGGTTAAAGGTGTGATGAAAGAGGTTGTAGTGAATCTTTATCCCGTTGGGGAATTTCTTGATAACGTTCTTCAAATAGCGACGAATAATGCATATTTTATTTTAATGACGGCAGTAGTGGCCGCTGTAGGCATTGGGATTGCGTCAGTTCGCATCAATAAGCCAATAAGAGCAATTGATCAAAGAATTGAACAGCTTGCCATGATGTTAAGAAGCCAAATGGATGAGAATCATCCTGAAAGAAATCGGGCTGAGGGAATATTAAAAAGCATGATTAGAAGCAGGATTGAGATGGCTATTCCTGAAAGTGAGCAATTTCTTGATTATGATAATCGTGAACGTCGTGAGGCAAAAATTACTGAAAATGTTAAAAAAGCTTTCTCAATTGTTATGTCAGGACATCATTTTGATGTAGCATATCACTCAAGAGTAACCACGAAATTAGTTATATCAAGAAGGCAAGGGTTTCAGTTGGGAGTCGTGAAGCCTGCTTCATTAGAGATTTATCAGGGTGAATGGATGGATAATAGAAATAATGCAATGACAGCGCTAAGTGATAACGGAGGGATTGATTTAAATCAGATCAATCTAAAGCGATCCGGCACAAGGATTATGATGCGTATCGACCCAGCCCAACTAAACAGTTTGCTGAAAGAGGGATTTAAGGGTTGTAGGTCTCAAATAGTAAATATCCATGCGGTACAAAATCCTTCCGTCTTATTTAATTAAAATTTGATTTAGTCGTTTGCCCTTAATTTCTTTCTGCTATAATCGTACTCATGCCTGAGCTTAGAAAAGATCCGATCATTAGCCGTTGGGTGATTATCGCCAAGGAGCGCGCGCGCCGTTCATCCGCTTTTGTTGATCCTGTCAATAATGAATCAGATGCAAAAGAGTGTTCATTTTGCCAAGACAAGACGTCCATCGAGGTTTACGTCAAGGATGGGGTCAGGATTGTCAAAAGCGGCACGCCGTTTTTTACGGAAGCCGAAGAACGTTCCATTAAAACACATGGCCTATATCAAGTCTGCCATTCGCATGGGAGCCATGAGGTTGTTATTGAAACACCCCAGCATATTGCCAACATTGCTGATTTGCCTGTTGATCAAATTAAACATGTTTTAAAAGCCTACGCCTTGCGCATGGCCCACCATGAAAAAGACCCGTCAATTAAGAGTGTTTTGGCCTATAAGAATTACGGCGTTGCCGCCGGAAGCCGCAATATCGGCCATGCCCGTTCACAAATCATGGCGTTTCCCGTCGTGCCGATGCGCATGCAGGATAAATTAAACGGGGCAAAATTATATTATGATTTCCATGACCGCTCGCTTTTTCTTGATTTGGTCCGTCAGGAGTTAAGGGAATCAAGGCGCGTGATTATCGAAACGGCGCATTTTATCGCTTTTTGTCCCTTTGCCGCCCGTTTCCCATTTGAAGTGTGGGTCATGCCCAAGCCTGAGATCCAGCACTGTAATTATTCCATAGGTGTCCAGGGCTGCGAAATGGAATTAGCCGGACTTTTAAAAGAAATTTTAATGAAGTATAAAGTTGGGCTTAATGATCCGGCTTATAATTTTGTTATTCAATCGGCTGCGGTGGAGTTAGGTGTTACGGAATCATATTGTTGGCATATTGAAATCTTACCGCGCTTAACGCGCGTCGCCGGTTTTGAGCGGGGGACAGGTTTTTATATCAATCCCATTCCGCCGGAGATGACCGCGGAATTTTTACAGAATGTTAATGTGTAAGGACAGGGACTGTCAGAATTAAGAAAAGACCCGATTGTCGGACGCTGGATGATCATTGACGCGGACCATCAGAAAGGCCCCGGTGATTTCATTAAGGAAGATAACGCGCCGCATGCAAAAGCAACGTGTCAGTTCTGCCCGGGCAAGGAACATTTCACCCCGCCGGAAGTAGATGTTTTGCGGCCGCAGGGCCCTGCCAATTCGTCCGGGTGGTTGGTGCGGACAGTCCCTAATAAATTTCCCGCCCTAAGCGGTGAGGGTGAAATTGATAAGCAGGCATGGGGTATGTTTGATGTGATGAGCGGCGGCGGCGCGCATGAAGTGGTGATTGAAACACCGGACCATGATAAACAATTAGCGGATTTATCTATTGAAGAAATGGCCTTTGTGCTGGGTCAATATGTTAAACGCAGCCGTGATTTAGCCAAGGACAAGCGCCATAAATATGTATGTATTTTTAAGAATTTCGGCAGTTCAGCCGGTGCCACCGTCGAGCACGCGCACAGCCAGATTATTGCCTTGCCCATGGTGCCTAAATCCGTCTTGGAAGAATTACGCGGCGCGCAAAAATACTTTGAAGATAACAGCCGTTGCGTATTTTGCGATGTAATAGAACAGGAATACAGGGATCGTGAGCGCATTGTTTCTGAAAACAGTTCGTTTTTGGCTTTCGCGCCGTATGCCCCGCGATACGCTTTTGAAACATGGATTATCCCCAAGGCCCACAGTGCCCATTTCACTGACGCTGACAGTTCAATCAATGACCTAGCCGTTAGTTTGTCCGATGTGTTAAAGCGCATGCGTCAAGTGTTAAACAACCCATCCTATAATTTTTATATCCATACCGCGCCGATAGATTTGGCCAGCCCGGAGCATTATCACTGGCATATTGAAATTATCCCAAAACTAACCCGCAGTATTGGTTTTGAATGGGGGACAGGCCTGCATATCGTCCCGACCTTCCCGCAGGTGGCCGCCAAGCACCTAAGAGAAGCTTAGGTATTGACAAAACACTCACAATAGATATCATTGTAGGATAAATTTTAGGGCAAATAATTAATAGCGGAGGTAATTCAATGGCAGTGAAAGTTGGTATTAATGGATTTGGCCGTATCGGCCGGATGGTTTTTCAAGCGATTTGCGATCAAGGTCTTTTAGGCAAGGAAATCGACGTGGTGGCCGTTGTTGATGTGTCAACCGACGCTGATTATTTTGCGTATCAAATTAGATATGATTCCGTGCATGGCCATTTCAAGCACAAGGTTGAAACCGCTAAAAGCGATGCGTCCAAAGAAGAAGCGGATATTATCGTCGTTAACGGCCATAAGATTAAATGCGTGGCCGCAACCCGCAATCCAGCTGAACTGCCGTGGAAGGCGTTGGGCGTTGATTTAGTTATCGAATCAACAGGCTTATTTACGGAAAGTGAAAAAGCCGCAGGGCATATTCAAGCTGGAGCTAAGAAGGTCATCATTTCCGCGCCGGCCAAAGGCGATGTTAAAACCATCGTTATGGGTGTTAATGAAGGCGAATATGATTCAGCTAAGCATAATATTATCTCAAACGCGTCATGTACAACCAATTGCTTAGCACCGTTAGTGCATGTGTTATTAAAGGAAGGTATTGGGATTGAAACTGGTTTAATGACCACTATCCATGCGTACACAGCGACCCAAAAAACCGTTGATGGTCCTTCCAAGAAGGATTGGCGCGGCGGGCGTGCGGCGGCCATTAATACGATCCCTTCAACGACAGGTGCCGCAAAAGCCGTCGGTGAAGTATTGCCCGCGACCAAGGGTAAATTAACCGGGATGTCATTTCGTATTCCAACCGCAGATGTTTCCGTCGTAGACTTAACCTTCCGTTCGGTCAGGGACACCTCAATCGAAGAAATTGATGCCTTATTAAAGAAAGCATCAGAAACATACTTGAAAGGGTATCTCGGTTACACTAAAGAAGAACTTGTTTCTTCAGATTTCATCCACGATCCCCGTTCTTCCATATACGATTCTCTGGCCACCACCCAGAATAATTTAAAGGGCGAAAAACGATTCTTTAAGATTGTGTCTTGGTATGACAACGAATGGGGATACTCGAATCGCGTCGTCGATCTAGTTCTTTACATCTCTAAGAAATAAAAGGAGTTATAGAAACAAGAGAAAGAACAATTGAGGTTTTCACCACATCTATGTTCGGTGTTTGACCACATCTATGTTCGCTTTATAATTCTTACCAGACTCAAAAAGAGGCCAGTTACAGATAACAATGTAGCTGGTCTTTTTATTGGTGGAGCGAAGTATGATTGAAGGGAGAAAGGGCCCCACAGGGGCTTTAGAACTAAAAAGAAGGGCCGTTCAGAGGTGTTCCTAAATACAAAACCCCTTGGGTATTCCAAGGGGCTCTGTATAAATAAATTTCCTGTAATTATTTCTTTTTTGCTGTTTTCTTCTTTGCAGCTTTCTTTTTGGTGGCCATATGGTCTCCGTTGTTTAAATGTTAATTACAAGAATACTAACATATCGTAAATTAGATACAAGCTATGTCTAAGAAAAGAGAATTAAATGCCGATATTCGAAATAAATTACAGAGTGCTGTAACTGTTTTCGATAGGATTCGTAGAGGCGAGAAAGTGGCGGACGAGTTTATCCTAGCGGCTATCAAGAAATTGGATGAAGCAAACAATATGCTGAAGAGAAAACAGCTAAAAACAATTCGCAGTAAATTATTTTTACTCTTGCCTGAAGAAGCTCAAACAAGAATCAGCGGTTAGAAATCCATTAATTTTTTCAGAGGAATACGGAGGGCTTTGGCAAGCTTGTCAATGTTAAGAAGCGTTATATTCTTCTCGGCCCGCTCAATCAATCCAACATGATTCCTGTGTAAGTTGGCCATTTCCGCAAGTTTTTCTTGAGAAATGCCCTGCCTTAAACGTTCTGCACGGATTCTTTTACCAAACTTTGTCAACACTTCTTTAGCCATTAATATCCTTTAATTTAATGAAGTAGTCTATCGCCTTGACGGACCTTATTCAACACACTATAATGTGGCACACTATAGAGGTCATACATTATGAAAAACAGAACAATTAAACTCTCCGATGAAATTAATTTGAGGATT
>CAZCHB010000073.1:1904-3818 GCA_964498235.1 uncultured Planctomycetales bacterium | reverse complement strand
CGGGGAAATATTTGCCGAAAGTTTTTGCTCAGGCGGCACTTGAAGAATTAAGAAAGGTTAAGAGATTGATCGGGAAATTAGAGAAAAAGAATAAAGGTTAGCTTTGTTTAACTTCTTTCATCAATTAAAAAGAAAAGAAATCGCACCTTCATCAACCATCCTTGTTGTTGAAGACAGTGAAGCGGACAGATTGTTTATTCAACGAACCCTTGAAAAGAGAGGGTACTCCGTCTTTATAACCGTCGATGGTGAAAAAGGGTTAAATATAGCTCATCATCATAAGATTGATTTGATTATTCTCGACTATATTTTACCAGGCATGAGCGGCCTCGAAGTTTGTCAGATTTTGAAACAGGATAAAAGCACCAGAAAAATTCCGATAATCTTTATGACTGTTGTTGATGGCGGGGAGATTCTGGAATTCTATGGGGCCGGTGCAGAATTTTATTTACATAAGCCAGTAACGACCAAAGAACTTTTAAGACAAGTAGAAATACTATTAGCGGATGCAGCTAAAAATAAAGACTTTGATGACTAGTCATATTAAAAATGAATATTCTCTATCTATTTAAGTAGTTGATGTTTACATTTCGGAGTTATTTTAATTAGGCATTTTAAAAGGAGGTGATAGATGATAAGATGATAAAAATATTGGAAAAATTTATAATGCAATCACCCATACTCAATTCACCCTATAAAGAGCCTGCTAGACACTTTAAATCCGACCAGCGTGGAATAACTTCCGAAATTTCAGAATCTCGTCGTCCAAGCTGTTTCTTCATTCCCGTGCCCCGCGCTAAAACGTTGAAGAAACGTGCGGAACAGAATGTGGCGGAAGGTTCTTATGGAAGTGAATTACAAAAAGAAAATGAGTTTATAAATAAGGTCAGACATAAAGTGGCTAGTTGGCGCGACAACGATTATCCTGGTATTACTAAAACTTCCCGCGACCTGCTCTTTTATTGGAAAGATGAAAGTCGGGATAATAAACTTTTTTTCTGCCAAGTGGAAGCGCTTGAAACATTAATGTACATCAGTGAAGTGGCAGAAAAAGCAGGTGAATCAGGAATTATTAATGAGTTAAAGAAAGAGGGTAATGAAGCCAATCCTGGGCTATATCGTGTTGCATTAAAAATGGCCACAGGGTCAGGAAAGACGGTGGTCATGGCAATGATCATTGCCTACCATACGCTCAATAAAATACGATACCCCCTAGACACGCGTTTTACGGATGCTTTCGTTATTGTTGCGCCAGGCATCACTATCCGTGATCGTTTAAATGTGTTGCTCCCCAATGATCCACATAATTACTATCTTCAACGCGGTATTGTTTCGTATCAAGATTTTGAATTACTTCAACAGGCAACAGTTCTTATCACTAACTATCACCAATTAGAACTCCGTCAAAATCCTCGTTTTTCAATTGGTGCAATTGTTAAGGCGGCAGGGCTCATTGACGAAGCAACTACAAAAGAGACACCGAGCACAATGGTCAATCGTGTATTTAAGAGTGTTCTTAACAAGTCAAGAGTGTTGGTTATCAACGATGAGGCGCATCATTGTTATCGTGAAAAACCGACGGAAGAAAAATTATCCGGCCAAGACCGCAAAGAAGCGGATGAAAATAATAAGGCTGCCCGTGTGTGGATCAGCGGGTTGGAAGCTTTGGCTAAGAAAATGACAGTTAATACCGTGATTGACCTCTCGGCAACGCCATATTTCTTACGTGGATCAGGTTATCAAGAAGGAACCCTTTTCCCATGGGTGGTTTCAGACTTTTCATTGCTGGATGCCTTGGAGTGTGGTGTTGTCAAAATTCCTCGCTTACCTGTCCGATCAGATAATATTACGAAGGATGATGAACCAGAATTTCGAAATTTATGGATCAATGTCCAGGATGACTTACCAAAAAAG
>CAZCHB010000073.1:0-1894 GCA_964498235.1 uncultured Planctomycetales bacterium | reverse complement strand
ATTATGATCTCTCGTCGATCACTTTGCCTACAAAGCTCGAAGAAGCGCTGTTGTCTCTTTATAGTAGCTACGAGAGATATCACAAGGTTTATGAAACGCATAAGAAATTAAATCCTAACGTCATGCCGCCGGTCATGATTATTGTCTGTAACAATACAACTGTTTCAGAAATGGTTTATCGATGGATTTCAGGTTTTGAGCATCAGGCTTCGAGCGGAAGATTAAAGATCGAGAAGGGTCATTTAGATATATTCCGGAATGAAGATGGGGTGGGATTCCTGAATCGGCCCAATACATTACTTATTGACAGTGCCCAAATAGAGAGTGGCGAGAAGATCAATGATGAGTTTAAAAAGATATTTATCAAAGAGATAGAAGATTTTCATAAGGAATATAGACGCCGTTTTCCCGGCCGCGAAGATCCCACCGATGAGGAACTTTTACGAGAGGTAATGAACACTGTTGGGAAACCCGGCAAGTTAGGTGAGAATATTAAATGTGTGGTCAGTGTCTCGATGTTGACAGAAGGATGGGATGTGAATACTGTTACCCACATTTTGGGGGTTCGTGCTTTTTCGACACAATTACTTTGTGAACAGGTGGTGGGTCGAGCCTTACGTCGTATCGATTACAATATAGATGAATCGACGGGTTTGATGAGTCCCGAATATGCAGAAGTATATGGCGTTCCTTTTAGTTTCCTGCGTGCTCAGGGAGATACTGGCACGCAGCCGCCTAAGGTGATCCATCGGGTTCATTCCCTACCTGAACGAGAACAATATGAAATTACTTATCCACGAGTCGAAGCGTATCGATATGAACTCAACGAAACAAAACTTGCAGCACATTTTACAAACGACTCAAAGATCATTATTGAAAATGAACCAACGGAGATTGAGCTCGGAGGAGTCATTGGTGAAGAGACAACAGAAACACTTGCAAAAATTAAAGAACGTCGTGAAGGTGAAGTAATCATTCGGTTAATGGAAGGCCTTTTGAAACGATATTATAGAGACGCTGATGGCACAGAAAAATATTGGTTAGGTCCTAAGCTTAAAAAGATCGTAGAAGAGTATGTTAAGAAGCACGTTGTTCTAAAAGATCGGATGATGATCGGATATTTGACCATTGGCGCATATTTCTCCGGGGCATTGACAAAGATACAGGATGGAATTATCACGGAGAATCTAAATAACCAAAAAGACAGAAAAATCTTACCAATACTCGCTCCTTACGATTCTTTAGGATCAACACGATATGTGGACTTTCCAACTACCCGACCGGTACAGGAAACCATTAAAAGCCATGTTAATTATGTGGTGGCTGATACGGAAGAATGGGAGCAAGGAGTTGCAAAAAGACTGGAACAAATGCCTGAGGTTATTGCCTATGTTAAGAATCAAAATTTAGGATTTACAATTCCGTATGAGCATCAGGGAGTCGCCCGACACTATATGCCCGATTTTATTGCCAAGATTGAGAAACCGGATAAATCGATCTTGAATCTTTTAATAGAAGTCACAGGAAAGAAAGACGATAAGAAAATTACTAAAATAAATACTGCGCGGGAGTATTGGGTTCCAGCGGTCAATAATTCTGAGAAGTTTGGTCAATGGGCTATCCTTGAAATACAGGATATTCATGAAACCCAGAATTTAATACGTGCCGTCATTACAGACGGTTTTAATAATTTTCAGGATTCATTATGCCAAAAAAGAAAATAATCACAAAAACAACAGATGCTGCAGCAATAGAATCCTATAAACATAAAGACAAGCGTGCCTATATTCCAACCCAGGAACAATCGGTCAAGCTTTCTGCACGGGATAAACAGCCTGTTAAAAAGAAATATGATTACGATCCTTCATTAGACCCACAACTTATCTGGGCAGGG
>CAZCHB010000072.1:6666-9160 GCA_964498235.1 uncultured Planctomycetales bacterium | reverse complement strand
CCCATCTCTTTGCCAAAGAAATACGTAATCAAACAAAGCATCATAACCCGTATTAAATTACCAAATAAAGCAAGTGGAATGACGCTGGCTATTAAGACAGCTTTCTTCTTAAAGCTAAAGTCCGGCTTAAAATAAACATAAAGCAAGGCAAGTGACATGAATGTAATCAGTGAGCGAAACCCGCTGCAGGCAGGCGCCATGAAAACTTCTTGTTTGCCAAGGAATAGCAGCAATCCTTCGCGATGAACAGGAATAAACATGGATTCTAATAAGAATGCCGCAATAACTGAAATGACTTTTCTTAAAGGCAGGGTTATGGCGTCCAGAATACCCAACGGGGGCGGCACCATAAAAAAAAGATAGATTAAAGGGAATGTAATTTTTTGTAGGACTTTTGTGCCGTATAAATATCCTGTTAATCCTCCTAAAACCGGAATCATCGAAAATGTTGAAATAAACAGAAAATCATTACGCCAGCCTAGGTAAAACAAGAAAAGTCCTATACCTAATAAAAACAGACTTAAAGTAATAACAAGGGAGGACGGTTGGACAACAAGAGAGCGTAGTTCTTTACGCTTATACCAAACAATAAACAATGAGGCTGGGAGCGTAAAATAAGCGTGTGTATAATCCACCACTTCCCAACGCCCATGATATAATTGATAAAGGATAGGCCCATATAACGCTGATACAAGCCCCCAAATTGAGTAATATAACATAAGACTGATAGTATACCATACACCACTCAAAACATCCAAAAAGCCCTTCATTTGCTTATGGATATGCATCAAAGTCTAAGTGATAAAGATAAAATAACCCTAGTTGGCAATCTAACCGCAAAAAACATTTAAAGATGATAGCTCTCTTTGAATCTGTAATTCCTGTAATTTAACCACTAGTCAAAAATACAGTACATAAAATTTGACTAGTGGTTAAAATTATGGTAATATTGTTTTTGATGAAACGCTATTTAGATACACAGATTCATCATGATTTAAGTCAAAAAATGGTTTTTCTGGGCGGTCCACGCCAGGTTGGAAAAACTACCTTGGCTAAAACTATTCTCAAGGATGCTAAAGGATACTTGAACTGGGATGTCGCTGAACACCGGGAGCAAATTCTTAAACGAGAGCTTCCTTCAGCACCTGTTCTTGTTTTAGATGAAATCCATAAATACCGTAGTTGGCGTAATTATCTCAAAGGTCTGTATGACGCAGACCCAAAGGCCAGAAAGATTTTAGTGACCGGAAGTGCGCGACTGGATCTCTACCGTTTTGGAGGAGATTCCCTGCAAGGCAGGTATCACTATTTACGCTTACATCCTTTGTCCGTTGCAGAACTTAAAATCAATCGTGTGGATGGTTTAATGAACTTATTAGAATTGGGGGGATTCCCGGAGCCCTTTCTAAGAGGCAATAAGATCGATGCCAAGCGTTGGTCAAGGGAGTACCGCACACGGCTTATCAGGGAGGATATTGTTTCCGTCGAACGGGTTCAAGATTTAGGCACTTTGGAACTGCTGATAATAAGATTGCCTGAATTAGTCGGAAGTCCCTTGTCATTGAATTCGTTGCGAGAAGATTTACAAGTCAGCCACAAATCAATATCTAATTGGATGATCATTCTAGAGAAAATGTATGCCCTTTTTAGGCTGAGCCCGTTAGCTTCTTCAAAAATCCGCGCAGTCAAAAAAGAGCAAAAACATTACCATTTTGATTGGTCGTTGGTTCCAGAGATGCCCCGTCGTTTTGAGAATATGGTGGCATCACATTTGCTAAAATGGGTACATTTTGAGCAGGATGTCAAAGGCAGAGAGCTTGACTTATGCTATTTCCGCGATGTGGAAGGGCGAGAAGTTGATTTTGTTGTCACAGAAAATCAAAAGCCCGTGATGCTAGTTGAATGCAAATGGGCGGATGATGCAATTAATCCGACTTTAAAATATTTGAAGACAAAATTCCCAGAAGCCAAAGCTTGGCAGGTTCATGCAATGGGAAAAAAAGACTATCAATCCCCAGAAGGTATCCGTGTTGCTCCAGCCTTAGAATTGTTAAATGAACTGATATAAACGTTTATCTATGCGTAAAGAAATTTTCTTTTCATGTCATGCGCTGTAGTAATTATTTTAACGAAGAAACGTTTTGGCAAGGCAATATCATTTAACCGCATATGGCGCAGCCTATCTGCATTTAGCCAAGTTAGAAAAGATTCCTTTAGCGTCATTTAATGCCCACCTTGTTAAAACCGCGCATGCTTTAAAAATTCATATTGTATAAACTCCGTTTCGGTATAAGCATTACTACGTACTAAATTCAGTATTTATCCTTATATATCTTTTAATTTTGCAACAATATAATATTTGTATGAATATTAAACTGGATAAACAAGCCCTTGTTAAGGGGATTCTTGGCAGTTTAGTTTTAGTCGGATTGGTTTTGCTTGGCTCGCGCAAACTACTGTATTTTGATGCCGCGCTGACACCATACCTTTATGC
>CAZCHB010000072.1:0-6566 GCA_964498235.1 uncultured Planctomycetales bacterium | reverse complement strand
TCGCTTTTGCAATCACCTTCCCATTAGTGTTTGGCTGGCTGCATTTTGAAAATCCTATCGGGCAGGGGAACATGTACCAATTGATGGTTTTTGGTTTTCCCGCCCAAATTTTCAACCCTGAAGGGATGATTGGTTTTCTTTTCTTTAATTCACTTAATTTTTGCTCAGCGCTGGTTATTGTCGGCACAGTGATGGCTTTCACCCGTCGATTTCTCCACCCTGGAGAAATGGCCATCCAAACCTTTGCCCACGACCTTCTGCCGCTGCTCATTCTTTTTTCTGTCGCGGCAACAGGCTTGTTTTTGACCTTTAGCAACCATTATCTTGGTGGAGCCCATTACCGGGTGCTGACGACAGTCCACTGCTGGACAGTTGTTATGCTGTTGGTGTATTTGCCGTTTGGGAAATTTTTTCATATCTTCCAGCGCGCGGCCCAGATGGGGGCGGCCCTTTACATTGAAGAAAAAGAACATGGTAAAGCGGCATTATGCATCCGCTGTCAAGCGCCATTCACTTCAGACATGCAGAAAGAAGATGTTAAACGCATCTTGTTTGATTTAGGTTTTAAATTTCAAGATGATCCTAATAAGCCTTCCATGCAGGATCTATGCCCATTGTGCCGTCGTCATATGTTGATGGTGACACAGCATAATAAATTAAAAGGTAAGTTTGACATAGAAAAAGATTAATTCCTGGAGCATGCCATGGCAAAATTGCCGATAAGCGAAGAAGCAATCATAGAAAAGTTTGGGCCTCATTTAAAACATGAACCCCCCGGCGGTTGGGAGGCTAGCGTTCAGGAACCTGATGCCAAGGTTAAGACCCATTGTTGTTTTTGCGGCCAAGGCTGCGGTATTATCTTAAAGGTTAAAGATAATCAAGTGATTGGATTTGATCCTTGGGAGTCGTTTCCTTTTAATCATGGTAAGCTTTGCCCTAAAGGCGTTAAACGCTACATGCAGGGCAGTCACCCTGACCGGCTCCTGCATCCCATGGAAAACCACCCCGGCGTCGGTTATGAACAAATTTCTTGGGAAGACGCTTATAGTAAGATTGTGAATGCGATTGAAAAAATCCAGAAGGAACACGGTAAAGATGCCTTTGCCATGCTTTCTGGCGTTTCATTAAGCAATGAAAAATCTTATTTAATCGGCAAATTTGCCCGTGTTGCCTTACAGACAGCCAATTTGGATTACAATGGCCGCCTATGCATGGTTTCTGCAGGGGCAGGGAACAAGAAAGCTTTCGGGATTGACCGCGCCGCTAACTCGTGGGCTGATATTTTAGAGACAGATCTTATTTTGTGTGCGGGGACAAATATCTCCGAATGTTCTCCGATCACAACCGACTACATTTGGAAAGCCCGCGATAGGCGCGGGGCTAAATTAATCGTCATTGATCCGCGCATGACCCCCATTGCCCGGACCGCAGATTTATACCTGCCGGTCAGGCCCGGAACAGATGTTTGGTTAACCAATACCATGCTAAATTTAATGATTAAAGCCGGAGATATCGACCAGCCATTTATTAATGAGCATACGGTTAATTTTGAGGAAGTAAAAAAAGCTGTTGAAAATTATAATCTGGATGAATGTGAGAAGATCACGGGAGTGCCCGCCGCAAATATCGAAAAAGCCGCGCAAATGTGGGGGCAGGCTAAACGCAGTTTCCTCCTTCATGCCCGCGGTATTGAGCACCACACTAAAGGCGTTGATAATGTCCTTTCCTACATCAATCTTGTTTTGGCATCCGGTCGTATTGGGAAGCTGGGCTGTGGTTATGGGACAATTACAGGCCAGGGCAACGGACAGGGCGGACGTGAACAGGGGCATAAATGTGACCAACTTCCGGGCAATCGTGACATCACAAATCCAGAACACCGCAACTATGTGGCTGGTGTTTGGGGTATCGACGAGAAAGAAATGCCCGGCAAAGGACTTTCCGCTCAAGAAATCATGAATGAGATCCATGCCGGAAAAATTAAAGGCTTGATAAGCATTTGCTTTAATTTTGCCGTGAGCCTTCCGGATTCGCAATTTACCAAGGAAGCATTAGAAAAGCTTGATTTTTACGTGGTGATTGATTTCTTCTTAAGTGAAACTGCGCGCTATGCCGATATTGTCCTGCCCGGATCTTTGCATGAAGAAGATGAAGGGACAGCAACAACGGCTGAAGGGCGTGTTATCCGCATCCGCTCGGCGGTCAACCCGCCTGGAGAAGCCAAAATTGATTGGCATATCCTGCAGGAGATAGCCAAACGTTTGGGTAAGGAGAAATATTTCAATTTTAAAAAATCGGAAGATATCTTTAATGAAATGCGGGTTGCGTCCCACGGCGGTACGGCTGACTATTATGGCATCACCTATGAAAATATTGAAAAAAATATGGGCGTATTCTGGCCATGTCCGGAAATCGGCCACCCGGGTACGCCGCGTCTCTTTGAAGGCGGGAAATTTTATTTTCCTGACGGGAAAGCGCGCTTTAACCCGGTGTCCTACCGCCCTTCAGCTGACGTGATCAATGAAGAATACCCAATATATTTAACGACAGGCCGGGTGATCTTCCATTTCTTATCCGGCACGCAAACCAGGCGCATAGGTTTCTTATCGGACCAGTGCCCTGAGCCCTATGTTGAAATTCACCCGCGCTTGGCTAAGAAATATGGGATTAGCGAAGGGAACATGGTAAAAATTACATCACGGCGGGGAGATATATTACTTAAAGCAAAGATTGTTAAAACAATCCGTCCAGATACAATTTTCGTTCCCTACCATTGGCCCGATAAAAAAGGAATTAATCGATTAACCCAACGGGCCCTGGATCCAATATCAAAGATTCCTGAATTTAAGATGAGCGCTGTTAGAATAGAAAAGGCGGCTTCATAATATGGCGCAGCATTTCTTAGAAGAAAATGATTTTTTTATAGACCCCCAACGGTGTATTGGATGTAAGGCTTGCGAAGCGGCTTGTTCCGAATGCGCCACGCACCGCGGGGTTCCCATGATCCATCTAGACACTCTGGATAGATATAACTCAGTAAAGACAGGGCCGACTGTCTGCATGCATTGTGATGACCCAGCCTGTGCTTCAGTGTGTCCGGCAGATGCTATTAAACGTACGGACGATGGCATCGTGCAGTCATCCCAAAAGCCGCGCTGTATCGGCTGTTCGAATTGCCAAATCGCTTGTCCTTTTGGCGTCCCTAAAGTATTTAAGCCAATCGCGCAAATGCTTAAATGCGACATGTGCTACGACCGCACATCAATTGGGTTCAAGCCGATGTGCGCTACTGTTTGCCCGTCTCAAGCTTTGTTTTTTGGCCCAAAAACAGAAATTGAAAAGGCGCGCAAGAATAAGGCCAATAATGAATTTATTTTTGGCCGGCAGAAAATTACCACCAAGGTCTTTATGATGATGGATACCCTCGATACGCCGACAGAAATGGATGTAGCGGATTTCATGAGCCAAGCCCATTTAGATGAAGGTGAACCGTGGGTCGTTTAATTTAAGGAAATACTATGATCGATCCCATACAAAAGAGATTAAAAGAAAAATTTAAAAACCTTCCTAAATGGAGCGAAGATTTCTCTATTGAAGCGGGCAAAGAAAAAAATGTTTCTCGCCGTGATTTTATTCGTTTCTTAGCCGTCATTTCATTAGGCCTTTTAACCGGCACAGCAGGCGTGCTTTTTAAGTCATTGTCGGATGAGAATGAAACGGCAGGATCACCTGTCAAAATATCCGGACATGATGAAATTGCGGTTGGTGAATCCAAAACATTTAATATACCGGGAAAAAGAGAGCCAGGAATTATGGTACGCTTAGGTGAAAAACATTATGTGGCCTATGGCCAAAAATGCACCCACTTACAGTGCCCTGTATTATGGAAAAAGGAAGAAAATAAACTTTTGTGCCCTTGCCATAATGGGGCTTTTGATGCCGTTGACGGCCGTGTACTTTATGGGCCCCCTGAGAGACCTTTACCGCAATTAATTGTTGAGCTTAAAGACGATGGTGTTTATTTTATCGGCGTTAAAAACGGAATAATTACCTAATATTGAAGAGGTAGTAATGAAATTTCGTGATGTCCGTCAAGAAAACAAGAATTCAATCGAGTTAATATGCTTATTATTGAGTTTGGGGGCCATCTTTATCCAGATTTGGATTTTGACAAGCTCTTGGGAAGCTTATTTTGAAGGGGATAATCACCGGCTAATTCCGGCAATAGTGTTAAGTTTTTGCGCCTTCTTAGCCTGCGCGTTATCAGCTTGGACAACTGGAATGTCTTTTATGAAAAAAATGGACGATGAAAGAAAATAAATTATGCAAACTCAAGCCACCTCACAATCACACCGCGTCTTATTTCTAAACACCCTTGCTTTTACCGTCTGTTTTGCCGCATGGATGATCAATGGCGTGCTGGTTACTTTTTTATCTTCAAATCAAGTTTTTAATTGGGGGTCGGTTGAAATCGGCTGGCTTTTAGGTATTCCTGTTTTAACGGGTTCTATTTTCCGGCTTCCTGCTGGAATGCTGACCGATAAATATGGCGGGAAACCTGTTTTTGGAATATTACTTTTATTATCGTCAATTCCCATGTACTTATTATCCGCCGTCAATGATTTTATGGGTTTTGCCCTGTGTAGTTTTGGATTCGGCTTAGTGGGGACAAGTTTTTCTATAGGGATTGCCTATTCATCAGTGTGGTATCCAAAGAATAATCAAGGCACAGCTTTAGGTGTTTTTGGCGCAGGAAATGCTGGTGCGGCTTTAACGACTTTATTTGCACCAAAAATGCTAAACATGTTCACTGAAAATGGTGCTAATCTAGAGGGGTGGAGATTACTGCCGCAGTGTTATGCCGCTATGCTTTTGTTAACAGGCATTGTTTTTCTTGTATTTGCAATCAATAAAAAACCCTTATCAAGCGCGAAGCCATGGCTGGAAATGCTTAAACCTCTTAAAAGCGTTCGGGTCTGGCGGTTTGGATTTTATTATTTTTTAGTGTTTGGCTGTTTTGTTGCGTTTGCCCAATGGTTGGTCCCTTATTATGTGAGCGCCTATTATCTGCCGTTAGTAACAGCTGGTCTGCTTGCATCCTGTTTTAGCTTTCCATCAGGATTAATCAGAGCTTTAGGCGGTTGGATTTCTGATAAGTATGGCGCCAGGAAGGTCATGTATTGGGTCTTAGGCTCATCAACGCTGATTTCATTCTTATTGATTGTGCCGAAAATGGAAATTTATTCACCGGGGCAAGGCGTTTTAGCAACGAGGCCTGGAATTGTCACTGAAGTTAATTCTAAAATGATTATTGTTGGCGACAAATCCTATCCAATCATTGAAAAGAAAATCCGCAAAGACAGCGCTGATGACAAGCTTCTTGTCTTACCGGTTAAAAATGCTTGGCAAGAAGCGGTGGTGGAAGTTGGCCAAAAAGTAGAACGCAAACAGCTCTTAGCTAAAGGGATCACGTCAATTTATTTCCAAGCTAACGTCTGGATATTTACTTTCTTAGTGTTTGTTTTAGGGATCATTTGGGGAATTGGAAAAGCCGCTGTCTATAAGCACATCCCTGATTATTTCCCTGAAGAGGTTGGTGTGGTCGGGGGCATGGTTGGCGTTTTAGGCGGATTAGGCGGATTTTTTGCTCCAATTATATTTGGATATTTGCTTAACAGCACCGGCTTATGGACGAGCTGTTGGATGTTTATGTTTATTTTATCCGTCATTTGCCTTTGGTGGATGCATCGGGTCATTGAACAAATGATAAAAAAGAAACACCCAGATTTGACCCGAGCTATTGACCAGTAATGTTAAGGAGAACTTATGCCAAAAATTAATATTGAGAAGTGGGATGTTGAAGACTTAAAATTTTGGGAATCTGAAGGTAAATCTGTCGCGGCAAGGAATCTTTGGATTTCAATACCGGCGCTATTACAGTCTTTTTCGATTTGGATCATGTGGGGGATGATTATTGTCCAGATGAAAAAACTAGGGTTTACATTAGGGTTACCCCATGAAACACCTGAAGACCTAAAAATATATAATGAATTATTATGGACCATACCAGCTATTGCGGGCTTATCCGGGGCAACATTACGAATTCCTAATTCATTTTTAATTGCTATTGGCGGCGGAAGAAATGTGGTTTTTTTTGCTACTGTTATGCTGCTATTACCGTCAATTGGCGCTGGACTGGCTCTTCAACATGTTAATACTCCATATCATGTTTTTGCAATCTTAGCAATCTTATGCGGATTTGGCGGCGGAAACTTTGCCTCATCAATGTCTAATATTTCTTACTTTTATCCAAAGAGGATGCAAGGGACAGCGTTAGGATTAAACGCTGGACTTGGAAACCTAGGTGTTAGTGTTATGCAGTTTCTAATTCCTGTTGTTATCGCTTCTGAGTGTTTTGGTGCTATTGCAGGATCGGGAATACCTTTAACTGAAGTTGATGGAACAAAAGCGCTTGGAACCTTGGTATTTATTCAAAACGCAGGATGGGTATGGGTGCCGTTTTTAACATTATCAGCAATAGCGGCGCTCTTTGGTATGAATAATTT
>CAZCHB010000071.1:700-9180 GCA_964498235.1 uncultured Planctomycetales bacterium | reverse complement strand
GCCAATTAACACATTCAATAAAGTCTGGATCCTTCCTGATGATGCGTTGATATATGAAAAAGGTAACACAGCGTATGTTTTAAAGAATTATCTGAAAGTAATGTTAGAGGAGGATTATTTAGCAGTGACTAAAAACAGTCGCCAACCCGGAGACATTGCTTTAGCGGTGTCCCCTAGCCGGTTGCCTAGCAAGGGAGCGCTGAATGTGAAAGCATCCCAGGGAGACAACATAACGCCAAATGGAAATGTCTCAAACATCATTCGTGAGGTTATCATTCCTGAACTTGAACGCGAAGTTAACGAAGGCCAGAATTTCGCGCCTTTACGTCAGGTCTATAGCGGCATGCTTTTGGCAACGTGGTTTAAGCGTACCCTTAAGCAATCTGTGTTGAGTCAGATTTATGCCAATAAGGGAAAAGTTAAAGGGGTTGATCAAAATCCAGAAACCAATGTGGAAATTTATGAACGTTATTTGCAGGCGTACAAAAAAGGTGTATTTAATCTTATTAAAGCCCCTGACCCAGGTGACCTTGGGTCGAGTGCAACATTACAAATGCCAAGGAAGTATTTCTCAGGTGGTACAGAAGGTTATTCTAATGCCATGATAAGTATTGCAAAGGATAAATCTATAGGTAATTCTGCGATGCTAAGTGATATGCCAGAGATTGACATGGCCTCTGTTATCATGAAAGATCGTAATTCGCGTTTTGATGAAACACTGAAAAAAGACGCGGCGATGAATGTGGCAAGGGCAAGGCCGATCGATGTAACAGAATATTATCAAGGATTGAGGAAATTAGAGGTTCGGATAATAGAAGCTTGGAGTTTAGAAAGAGATCATAACTTAGTGCCTAAATTTTTGGGGTTAGTTAGAAAGGGAGATGCTCAAAATAAACGTATTATTGAAGGCATTATTAATCTTTTGATGAATAAATCGTCGGAAGAAAACCGTAAGAATATTGATCTCATTTTTAAAGGACAATATGCAGTAGGAATTAATTTTAGCTATGATAGGGGTTCACTGTTGGTAGAAATAAAGAGGAGAGGCTATGACGTTAATGAGGATTTATATGATAAATGGTATAAAGAATTTGATGCTTACTTAAAGGAAGGAATTAATATTAGAGAAAATCCTATACGTGCAGTTCCTCGATATAATCAGATTTTAGTTTTTAAGGCTTTGGAGTTGGCCAGGATTATTGGTGCTGTATATGTAAATGAAGAGCGTTTCTTTGATCTGTCAATAAATTGGTTTCATGGACAAGTTTTGCTTAATGCCTGGGGGTGTATTAAGTCCGTATATCCTGAATTAAGTAAAATACGCGTAGGGGTTGAAGTAAGGATCAAAGTTGGCTTGCAGCAAGCAACAGGGATTGTCAAACAGATAGATGTTGTAGATTATTTGAACGAAAAGGAAGTAAGAATTAATTTCGAAGGTCTTCGTGGGCAGTTGATTTTTAAAATGTCGAAAGATCTTAAGAGTCCTATTGAAGAAATAACAATTTCAGTAGATTCGGCGATGAATGCGGGGAAGAATAGGGGAGAATTGCCCGACGCTATAGGAATGATGGTTAGGCCTGGGGTTTATGTTCTAGATGATGGGATTATACGTGCAAAAGATATTGCTGTATATCAAAAGGATAAGATTAAAGCAGAAGCAGAGAGCAGGTTTCATTCCAGAGAACTATCAGATGAGCAAGAAGTAGTTGTGGCAAATCATATTTGGCAACATTGGCTAGCAGTAAATCATGAAAGACCAAACCCGTATTATCGTGAGAAAGAATTTGATATATGGGCAAAGCTGTTAGCCTATATGGCTATTAAGAAAGTATTAATGGGTAAGGAAGTGCCTTTAGAAATTAGAGATTTGAAGATTATTAAGGGTGAATCAAATGAGAAGGACGAGGCTTGGGAAATCACCAAAGAAGTTATGAGGCCGGGAGTTATTGTTTTTCCAAGAAGTATAATTGAAGGATTTTCATGGGAAAGGCTTAAGATGGTCTTTGCGCATGAGGAATACCACCGATTATGGATTGAAAGACATTTGCCAGGAACCGATATTTTAGAGAATCTGTATCAAGATATGATTGCAATTGGAACTTCTTTTACGTTGCCAGATGATGTTATTCAAGATTATTCAGATTATATTAGGCATAGTTTAGGCCGGGTAAGGCCATTTCGAACACTTTTAGAATGTTTAATGGCTGGTTTAGAGGGAACTCCGTATGATCAAAATTTGCCTGCTGATGAATTTTGGATTCAGCTAAAAGATCAACTTGGATCAAGGGTGTCAGTATGGTTAGATAATATTTATTTTTTATTTGAGCATTTAGTTAGGCAAAGTGGAGATCTCATTGTGATTGACCAAGTAGGTAGAGTTGATCAAATTATTAACGAGCAAAGGGTTATTGTTGATAGATATGCCCAGGCGGATATAGAGGCATTGAAGGCGAGCGGGAAATTTGCTAAAGAAGAAGACGCTGCCATGAATGGCGGGATCGACATGAATGCGGCCCATTTAAATATGCATATAAAACGCGATGAGAAAGGTGTTCCTATCTTAAGCCAACAAGACTTGGCCCAGCTAAGCAGTATTGAAGGTCTTGATCCGGTGATCTTGTCCATTGTCCCTGCCAGCCAGTCGAATTTATTTAACCAAATAACGCATAATTAGCACCCACAATATCTGACTGCTAAGAATTTTCTTGACAAAAAATTTTTTATTGCTAAATTAGCACTCCAAGAATTCTAGTGCTAAATCGAAACGTGGTGCTTGGCAGGTTTTGTCAGGCATGACAGTTTATATTTAATCAACCAAACATTAACGAGGGAGGGTTTTATGGCAATTCAACCGTTAGGTGACCGCATTGTGGTCAAGGCTTTGGAAGCCAAGGAAGTGACAAAGGGCGGGATTATTTTACCCGACACCGCCAAAGAAAAGCCCCAAGAAGGCAAGATCGTGGCTGTGGGTAAGGGCAAGGTTTTAGACAATGGTCAAGTGCATGCTTTAGAAGTTAAGGTTGGCGATCGCGTGTTATACGGCAAGTATAGCGGCACTGAAATCACCACTACCGAAGGTGATGAACTTTTGATCATGAAGGAAGAAGATGTTCTGGCTATCGTCAAGTAAGTTATAACACCTGTCATTCCCGAACGTTTTTGTCGGGAATCTAGCCATGAACTAGATGCTTGAAAAAATTTCGGGTATGACATAAAAATCCAAGGAGAAAGCATATGGGAGCAAAGCAATTATTATTTGATGATGAAGCACGCCGCAAAGTTTTAAAGGGTGTTGAGCAATTAGCCCGCGCGGTCAAGGTGACCTTGGGGCCTAAAGGCCGTAATGTCGTCTTGGACAAGAAATTCGGCAGTCCAACCGTTACCAAGGACGGTGTCTCTGTTGCAAAAGAGATTGAATTAGAAGATCCTTTTGAGAATATGGGCGCTCAAATGGTCAAGGAAGTTGCTGAAAAGACTTCTGATATCGCTGGTGATGGGACAACCACAGCTACTGTGTTAGCTGAAGCTGTTTATAAAGAAGGCCTAAAGAACGTGACTGCAGGGGCCAATCCGATGGCCTTAAAGCGTGGGATTGATTTAGCAGTCACCCGTATCGTCGCGCGCATTGAAAAGATCGCCAAGAAGGTTGATTTGAAAAATACTAAGGAAGTCGAGCAAGTCGCTTCCATCGCGGCTAACAATGACAATGTTATTGGTAAGAAGATCGCTGAAGCGTTTGAAGCGGTCGGTAAGGATGGTGTTATTACCGTCGAAGAAAGCAAAACCATTGAAACAGAATTAAAGATTGTCGAAGGGATGCAATTCGACCAAGGTTATTTGTCCCCATATTTTTCAACTGATATGGAAAAGATGATCTGCGAATTGGAGAATCCGTTCATCCTGCTCTACGAAAAGAAAATCTCCAGTATTAAAGAAGTTCTTCCAATCTTAGAAAAAGTAGCGACCTCACGCGGTTCCTTGGTCATCATCTGCGAAGATGTTGAAGGGGAAGCGTTAGCCACCTTGGTCGTCAACAAGATGCGCGGCAATTTACACTGCGTCGCTGTTAAGGCTCCGGGTTATGGCGACCGCCGCAAAGAAATGCTTAAAGATATTGCGGTGTTAACCGGCGGTAAGGCTATCACGGAAGATTTAGGCTTAAAGCTTGAAACCGTTGAGATCGCTGATTTAGGTAAGGCTAAAAAGATCAAGATTGATAAGGATAACACCACCATCGTTCAAGGTGCGGGTAAGCCGGCGGATATCAAAGGCCGTATCGCCCAAATCAAGAACCAAATCGATGGGACAGATTCTTCTTATGACAAGGAAAAATTACAAGAACGCCTAGCTAAGCTTTCCGGCGGGGTGGCTATTGTTAATGTCGGGGCTGCCACCGAAAGCGAAATGAAGGAAAAGAAAGCCCGCGTCGAAGATGCCTTGCACGCGACCCGCGCGGCGGTGGAAGAAGGTATTGTTCCCGGCGGCGGTGTAGCCTTACTGCGCTGTATTAAGGACTTAGAAGCCATTGAATTAAAGGGTGATGAAAAGACCGGTGCTGAGATTGTCCGCCGCGCCTTAGAATCTCCGATCCGTCAATTGGCCTTTAACGCCGGTTTAGAAGGTTCTGTCATCGTCGATCATTTGATCAACGAAAAAGACGTGGCCAGCGGGTATGATTTTAACAATGATACCTATGCGGATATGTTTAAAGCAGGTATCATTGACCCAGCCAAGGTGACCCGCACAGCGTTACAGCATGCGGCGTCTATCGCTGGATTATTATTGACCACTGAATGCTTAATTACTGATCTGCCGGAAAAAGATAAGCCGGCTATGCCTCCGATGCCAGGCGGCGGTGGTATGGGTGGGATGTATTAGTTAAGTGGTAGTAGATAAGAAATAAGTGATATGTGGTAAGCAGTAAAGGTGGTTTGTGACAATAAAAAGGGGCGCTTTTAAAGCGCCCCTTTTTATGTTATAGTACAAAAAAATTTACTCGTGTTATTTTGGGGGTTGAATTATGAGGACATTTCTACAGGCAATGATCGTTGCTGCTGTTGTTTTAGGTTTGAGCAGCTGCGGGATGATGATATTTGCGCCTAAAAATAAACCACAGGCAGAGCTTGTTAAGCGGGGATTAGCAGAACAACCAAAAGAAGAAGTAAGCAAAGAACTTAAAGAGGAAGTTAAGGATGAGGGTAAGGAAGAATTGGCTGATACTGCTAAATTAGAACTGCAAAATAGTTTTGATGATGTGTGGATGGCGGCCATGAGTGTTATCAAACGTTCCGGTCTCGCCACGATGACTGACCAACGCAAGGGTGTCATTGAAGCAAAGATTCAAATCGCCAAAGTAACGGTCAATATTACAAAAATTAGCGCGGGTGTTGCCGATATCGAAATCAAGGCCGTTAAAGATAAACAGCCTGAGGTAGAGTTAGCGTCGGAACTATTAATTAAGATCAAAGCGCAATTGGAACAATAAGGCTTGAAATAGCAGATGAAGAAAATTTATAAAATACTTATTGGTGTTGCCGCAGGTCTTCTGATCTTAGGGGTGCTTAAAGATTTTATGATCAAGTCTGCTGTTGAAGTGGGGGCTGGCCAAGTCTTAGGGGCGCCGGTTCATATTCAAGGCATGTCAGTTGGAATTTTCAAACAATCGGTGCGCATCAAAGGCTTGCGTGTTGATAATCCTCAGGGTTTCCCTGCCGGTACGTTCGTGGATATTAGTGAAATAGGCGTTGATTATGATTTGCCGGCGATACTAAAAGGGAATCTTCATTTGCCCTTGGTTGTTCTAAAATTAAAAGAGATGGTTATTGTTAAAAATAGCGAGGGGAAGCTAAATGTTGATGCGCTTAAAGTAGTGCAAAATAAAGCGGAAGGCAAGGCTCAGGAAGTAAAAGAAGCCCCGCAAATGCCCATGGCTATTGATACCGCTGTTTTAGACTTAGGTCAGGTGATTGTAAAAGATTACACGAAAAACCCCCCTACTGTGCAAGCGCATGATATTGGCATCCATAATAAAACGTTTAAGAATATTAAAAGCGCTCAGCAATTTGCCGCGCTTATTTTGGTGCAAGGCATGGGCCCAACAGCTTTAAAGAGTGCTGCGATATACGGAGCCGCCACTGTTTTAGGGGTAGCTTTTTTGCCTGCGGGTGTGGCAGGGGTCTTATTATCCAAAGACGGCAGTTCTAAAGAATACAGGGCTGATATCAATCGTGTATACAAGGAATTAATCGAAATTATTAATAAGAGCGGCCAAGTTGAGTCGCAAAATAAAGAAGCCGGCCTTATCAAAGCCAAAATCGAAGGTGCCGGTGTGACGATCCAAATAAGCGTCCAAGGTTCTTCCACCGAAGTTAAGATTTCCGCCCGAAAAATGCTCCTGCCCAAACCTGAAATTGCCGAAGGCCTGCTGTACCAGTTATCTCAAAAGATTAAATAATGCTTTTCTGTATTTTTGTCTTGAATTTTAAATCAATTGACTTTTAGGCCAAAATTTGGTAAAATTGCGCTTTAATTTCGCTATTATTATTTTTTCCATATACTTCATATTTGTATCTCATTGAAATTACGGAGGTTATGAAATGGCTGATTGGATTGGTATTAATCGTCGGGCGCGCCGTTGTTATGGTTTTGACGAGGTTGCCTTGGTTCCCGGTTCCGTGACCGTTAATCCCAATGAAGTTGACACTTCCTTTTCGATTGGCAAACACACCTTTAATGTGCCGATCTTAGCCGCTTCCATGGATGGAGTAGTTGATGTCAATTTTGCCATTGCCATGGGAAAGTTGGGTGGTATTGCGGTCTTAAATCTCGATGGTATCCAGACCCGTTACGATAACCCTGAAGATATTTTAGAACAAATTGCGAAGGCAACGCCGGAAGAAGCGACCAAGCTTGTCCAGAGCCTTTATGACCATAAGAAATTTCCTGTTAAAGATAAATTAATAGCCAAACGCGTCGCTGAGATTAAGAAAGCTAAAGTTCCGGCGGTGGTGTCGTGTATTCCTCAAAATGCGGAACATTTTTCTAAGATTGCTCATGACGCCGGTGCGGACATTTTTATCGTCCAATCGACGGTAGCGACGGTGCGGCATATTGCGACCGAATACAAAATTCTAGATATTGAAAAGTTTTTTAAGAAGACCAAGATGCCGGTGATTATCGGTAATGCGGTCACCTATGACATGACGCTGGAGTTAATGGAAATTGGCGCGTCGGGTGTTTTAATCGGCATTGGCCCCGGCGCGGCGTGCACCTCCCGCGGCGTCTTGGGTATCGGTGTTCCTCAGATTACAGCGACGGTGGACTGCGCCGCCGCGCGTGATTATTATTTTAAGCGCAAGGGAAAATATGTTCCGATTATTACTGACGGAGGCATGCGCATTGGCGGAGAAATCTGCAAAGCTTTTGCGGCCGGATCGGATGCGGTGATGGTTGGTTCTGCTTTTGCCAAGGCCGAAGAAGCGCCGGGGCGCGGGTATCATTGGGGCATGGCAACCTCGCATGCTAATTTACCCCGCGGGACACGTATCCGTGTCGGCACCAGCGGGACACTTAAAGAAATTTTGATGGGGCCGGCAAAGGTTGATGACGGTTCCCAGAATCTCGTCGGCGCACTCAAGACCTCCATGGGGTCGTTAGGCGCGCGCAATATTCAAGAGATGCACGACGTAGAAATCATCCTTGCTCCGTCAATCCAGACTGAAGGCAAGGTATTCCAAATCGGCCAACGGGTCGGGATGGGGAAATGATCCCGCTTTTTTGCGGGAGCATCCCTGAATGCATTAATCGGGGATCCATTTAAGAAGGAGAATGCAACATGGCTAAAAAGGCCGTTAAGAATTCCATTAAGAAAGTCGCCAAAAATTTATCATTGAGAACGAAGAAAAAAAAGCCGATGCATGGCATGATGAAGCCGATCAAACTGCGTTCACAGGCGAAAATCATCCCGATGGAAGTAAAGAAACAACGCAGCCGTGATGTTATTCTGATCCTCGATTTTGGTTCCCAATACACCCAGTTAATTGCCCGCCGCGTCCGCGAAAGCAAGGTTTTCTCTCAGATAGTTCCATACAATATAGCCCCGGATAAAATTAAAGAATTATACCCTAAGGGCATTATTTTATCCGGCGGTCCATTAAGTGTTTATGAGAAAGACGCACCATTGCCTAATCCAGAAATATTTAAATTAGGTATTCCTGTATTAGGCGTTTGTTACGGGATGCAGGTGATTACCCATATGTTAGGCGGTAAGGTGGGCAAGGCCAAGGCCCGCGAATATGGCAAGGCTGAGCTTTTTATTGACAGCAACAAAGATTTATTTGGCAATTTGTCGACCAATTTGACCTGCTGGATGAGCCATGGTGATGAAATCACCGCGCCGCCACCGGGATTTGTGAAAATAGCGCACACCTTAAATGCCGCGAATGCCGCGATTGCAAACCGCACCAAGAAAATCTTCGGCG
>CAZCHB010000071.1:0-690 GCA_964498235.1 uncultured Planctomycetales bacterium | reverse complement strand
ATCGTCAGTAGTTAAAGATAACATATACGGCGTGCAATTCCATCCAGAAGTAGTACATACCCAACGTGGGCTTCAGGTGATTCAGAATTTTGCTTATACCATCTGCGGATGTTTGCCGCGCTGGACCATGGATCGTTTTATTACGGCTTCTGTTAAGCAAATTAAAGAAACTGTAGGTAAAAAGAAATTGGTGTTAGGTCTAAGCGGGGGGGTTGATTCTGCTGTAGCAGCGTTATTAATCCAGCGCGCTATCGGTGGTAATCTTCATTGTATCTTTGTCGATAATGGTCTTTTAAGAAAAGGTGAGTCTGCGTCGGTTGTTAGGACGTTTAAGGGGCACTTTAAAATGAACCTGACAGTTGTTGAAGCTGAAAAGAGATTCTTAGACCGTTTAAAAGGTATTGAAGACCCGGAACAAAAACGTAAGATCATCGGTGATGAATTTGTGCGTGTGTTTCAAGACGCGTCTAAGAAGATGAAGAATGTGGAATTTTTAGGGCAAGGGACATTATACCCTGATGTGATTGAATCCGTATCTGCTCATGGCGGGCCAACAGCGGTTATTAAGAGCCATCACAACGTTGGCGGTTTGCCTAAGGATATGAAGTTTAAATTAGTTGAGCCTTTGCGAGAATTATTTAAGGATGAAGTGCGTTTGATAGGTAAGGTTATCCAAATGCCGGAATCTGT
>CAZCHB010000070.1:0-9256 GCA_964498235.1 uncultured Planctomycetales bacterium | reverse complement strand
AAAGAGTTTTTCTGGGGTTCAGCTACCTCAGCGTATCAGGTTGAAGGCAATAATAAAAATGCTGATTGGTGGCATTGGGAAAAAGCGGCGGACAGGGAGAATTCTGCGGGGGCCTGCGGGCATTATGAACATTTCAGAGAAGATTTCGATATTGCCAAGCTATTACATCATAACGCGCACCGTCTATCTATTGAATGGAGCCTTATTGAGCCTGTCGAAGGCCAATTTGATCAACGAGAAATCCAGCACTATATTGATGTGATCGATGCCTTGCGTGAGCGCGGCATTGAACCCATGGTCACCCTGCATCATTTTACAAATCCGCAGTGGTTAAGTGAGCAAGGCGGATGGACGAATCCAAAATGCGTCCAATTTTTTATCCGTTATTGCGCTGTGATCACTCGCGCGCTGGCTTCCCGTGTCTGCTATTGGATGACGATAAATGAGCCGACGATTTATTTTTCCCACGCGTTTATTTTTGGGATGTGGCCGCCTCAGGCCAAATCATATTTTAAAGCTAAACGTGTCCATGACCACATGCTAAAAGCGCATATTAGCGCCTATAGGCTGATTAATGATATTTATCAGGAACTTAACCTGCTTAAACCTTCCATTGGCATTGCCCAGCATATCTCAGCTGTTGAAACGCATCATCCTCATATTATCAACAAGCTTATGGTCAAGATATGGGATTATATTGCCAATTTTGAAATCCTCGATAAATTAGATGCCGCTAGAACCATGGATTTCATCGGCCTAAATTATTATTCTCGTTATGTGATAGGGCCAAAGATCCCATCCAGTATCAAACAGAATTCATTGGGCTGGGATATTTATCCTCAAGGACTTTATGACGTGCTGATGAAGCTTAAGCGTTTTAATCTTCCTGTTTTGATTACCGAGAACGGCATATGCACCAGCGATGATCAAGAACGTTGGCGGTTTATCCAGGAGCATTTAAACGCAGTAAGCAGTGCCATTGATAACGGTGTTCCTGTTAAAGGATATTTATACTGGTCGCTGTTGGATAATTTTGAATGGGCCCATGGGTATGCGCCGCGCTTTGGTTTGGTGAATGTTGATTATGTGACTTATAAAAGGCATATCAAGGACAGCGCACGCCTTTTTGGCGAGGTTTGCCGGAAAAATGCGTTGGATTAAATTTTATCATTTTATTTTGTTATCGTTTTTTTTCCATTAGAATAGAACATATGCCTAATATATTAGCGTTGCCGTCCTTGCGGTTGACAAAGTGGTTATTTGTGGTCTTAACCTTAGGTGCGTTGGGATACATGGCACAGTTTTTCATGAAGGCATACCCAAATACAGCCCTTGTTGTTGAATCAGCGGCCCTGCCGCGAGAAGAACCTGTTGAACCGGCGGCTCCTGATTTGCCCATGGTTTCCTATGACCAGTTAGCACAGGCAGTGGCCTCGCGTAACATTTTTTCATCGACCGCATCCGCCCAGACGGCCGCCGCTGAACAAACGCCGCTGGGGCAATTGCCCAGCCATTTGAAGATTGTCGGTATTCTCATTGCCAACCCATCTCAGATTGTGATCGAAGATGCTCAGGTAAAACAAACATATTTCATAACACAAGGCGCTCCTCAGGGAGGGATTGATATTGCCCGTGTTAACGGCCATCAAATGGTTTTGAGCTATCAGGGTCAGGAGATTGCCGTTGAGCTCAATAAAAAAACAATGGTTGACGCAAATCCTGACGTGAATGCGCAGATAAACTTTAATATGAACCCGGCTGGGATGAATGTTAATGGGCCTATCTATTAAAAATATTATATTTATTTTATGTTTATTCCCCATTGGCATGGTCTATGCTCAGGATATGCAGGAGACTGATGGCGTTGTAGCTGAAGCCGAAACCTCCGCTGTGCAAAATGTCCTTGATGTGCTTGAATTCAGGGACATGGATATTAATGACTGTTTAAAGCTTTTTGCCGCAAAGACGGGATTAAATATTATCGCTGGTAAAAGTATTGCCGGGAGGGTCACTGTTTTTCTAAAGAATGTTAAGATTCACGACGCCTTGACCATTATTCTTAAGGCTAATGATTTGGCCTACATAGAAGACCGGGGCGTTATTCAAATTATCACGGGCGCGGAGTTTGAGCAAAGTAAGGGGTATAAATTCGGGGTGCGCACGCAAAGCGCGGTAGTGCCCTTGCATTCCGTCAAGGCTAGTGATGCGGTTGCTTTCTTAGCACAGGTGAAAAGCGCCGGGGGCAAGGTGATTGCCGATGATGAATCCAACAGCATTATCATCGAAGAAGCGCCCGATAAGTTAGCCCAATTGAAAGATTATATCAATACAATTGATGTTCCTACGACGAAAAAAGTTTTTAAACTAAGATACGCTTCGGCTGAGGCCGTGTCAGCGAAAATGAAAGACATGGCCAGCGCGAAAATAGGGAGCGTGACTTTTGACGCGTCATCAAACAAGATATTTGTCAAAGACAGCGATAAAAGAATGAAGGACATGGAGTCTTATATCCAGCAGGTTGATGTTGAACGCGAAACAAAGGTTTTTAAGATCAGTTACGCAAAGGCGGAGGACCTGTCTAAGACGGTGACCTTAATGGTGAGCAAGGATATCGGTACGGTGCAATTTGATCCGCGGTCAAATACGATTGTTGTGACCGACATTGCCCCCAAGATCGATGAAATTGCCACCGTCATTGACGCGCTTGACCGCAATGACAAAGAAGTGCTGATTGAAGCGAAAATCGTCCAGATTACTTTAAGTGATTCGTATCAAATGGGTATTAATTGGGAAAAGATCCTGCCGGATACAAGCCATACCGTGGTTGATTTGAAAAATAATTTCAGTTTGCCTGGGACAGTCAATCCTGTCAGTTCGACGACAATCGGCACCTTGGACCGTGAAGGTTATAATGTTGTTCTCCAGATGATTTCAACGCTTGGCAAGTCTAGGTTGTTATCGAATCCAAGGATTGCTGTTATTAACAATCAAGACGCAAAGATTTTGGTTGGAACAACAACCCCGTATGTAACGAATTCAACCACAACGCCTGCGACAGGGCCAACCACCACCGCGGAAACGGTTAATTTCATTGATACCGGCGTTAAGCTTCATGTTACGCCGACAATTCATGATGATGGGTATATCACGATGAAGATTAAGCCGGAAGTCTCCAATATCCCCAAATCAATTACTACTAGCGTCAATAATTCAATTCCCGTTGTTGATACCTCTGAAGTTGAAACCACTGTCCGTGTCAAAGACGGCGTGACCATCATTATAGGAGGGTTAATTAAGGACGAACTAAAAAATACAAAGAACAAGATTCCGGTTCTAGGTGACATTCCGTTCGTCGGTAAGGCCTTTCGCAACGAAACGCGTTCATCAGAGAAGACCGAGATTGTCATTTTCTTGACCCCTCGGATCATTTCTGGGGATGTGCATATCCATCCTGAATCTTATCAGCACCCAAGTATTAAGACGAATGAAACCTATTACAATCCCTTCCCCAAAGACGAGTCTTCCGTTCCTGTTCCGTAAACCAACTATAAAATTTGAGAATATTCCCTTATTACCGTTGGGTCATCTGGTATAATGACCTCTATGCAGCCCAAATCCCATGTTTATTTAGGCCAATTACTCATCGATAAAGGCATAATTACCAAGGATCAATTAGATCTGGCGCTTGAAGAACAGCGTAAGACTGGACAGCTATTAGGCGTTACCCTGATGACGATGGGCATTATCAGCGACGAGCAGGCGTTATTGCCGGCCTTGGCTGAGAAGCTTGGTGTTTCTTTTGTCGCGTTAAAGAACCTGCAATTCTCGGCGGATGTTTTAAACCGTATTCCCGCCAAAGCCATCAATCTTTATAAAGTTTTTCCAATTAAGTTCGAGAACGGCTTGTTAACGGTGGCCATGAGCAATCCTTGGGATGTTGCTGTGCTGGATGATTTAGCGGCTGTGGCGCGCTCGCGCATTCTTCCTGTGTTAGCGGGGGAACGGGACATCCTAGAGGCAGTACGCGAGCATTACGGCGTCGGCGCGGAAACCATCGAGCGCATGATGACCGGATCCGCCTTAATGAGTTCGACGATTGCGGCCATTGAGAATATTGATGAGCAATCTTCTGAAGCGTCAATCAGCCATTTTTTAAACCAAATTCTTTTTCAAGCCCATCGTGATAAGGCAACCGATATTCATATTGAGCCCTTCGGCAGTGAACTGCGCATCCGCTACCGCACCGACGGGATACTTTATGACGCGAAGGTGCCGGAAAATATCCGTTTTTTCCAGGACGCGCTGATTTCCCGGATTAAGATTTTATCAAATTTAAATATTGCCGAAAAACGCCTGCCGCAGGACGGGAGGTTTAAAGTGAAGGTCGCCGATGCAAATCTGGATTTACGGGTGTCTTTTTTGCCGACATCTTATGGCGAAAGCTGTGTTATCCGATTGCTTAATGCGTTTCGGTTGTATGATTTTAAAGAATTAGGGTTTGAAGCCGCTGAACAAAAGCATTTGGATCAATTGCTGGCCAAGCCGCATGGGATTGTTTTTTTAACTGGGCCGACGGGAAGCGGGAAAACGACAACCTTGTATTCATGTTTAGCGGCGGTTAATCGGGGAGATACTAAAATTATTACTGTAGAAGATCCTGTTGAATACCAATTAAAAGGTGTGGTGCAGATACAGGCTAACGCGGGGATTGGATTAAGTTTTAGCGTGGCCTTGCGTTCCATATTGCGAAATGACCCTGATGTTATTATGATTGGCGAAGTCCGTGATGCTGAGACGGCGCAAATCGCGATTCAAATGGCCTTAACCGGGCATTTAGTGTTTTCAACCCTGCATACCAATGACGCGGCCTCCGGTGTGACGCGCTTAATTGATATCGGCATTGAACCTTACCTGATTGCCTCGTCGGTCGAGTGTTTTATCGCTCAGCGTTTGGTGCGCGTGCTTTGTCCTAATTGCAAACAGCCGGCTCCGTTAACAAAGATGGTCGAGCATGAATTTAATTTGAGTAAAATTAATCCTGCGTCGTTAATCTTTGAAGCCAAGGGCTGTAAATTATGCCGGATGACAGGTTACGCAGGGCGGGCGGCTATCAGCGAGTTCTTAATATTAGATGATGCTATCCGTGAATTAATTGTTAAACGTGCACCCAGCGGCCAAATTAAACAGCAGGCGGTGTCCGCAGGCATGAAAACCCTGCGCCAGCACGGCTGGGAAAAAGTTGCCGCCGGCATGACCAGCCCAAGTGAAGTATTGCGCGCCACTCAAGACGATTAACAGCCATATGCCCCAATTTTATTACAAAGCCAAAAGCGGTCCTCAAGACATCGTGACTGGTTTTATCAACGCGGACACGCAGGCAGCGGCGGTATCGGCGCTGGTCAATGCCGGTCAAGTTCCTATTGAAGTCAGGGCGGCTAATTCCAAGGAAGTTTTGCTATCCATTAATAGGGACACGAAAGATCAAGCGCCAAAACTCCCGCCAGAGGCGTTGGTGCAATTTACCCGTCAGTTAGCGGATTTATTGGATTCCGGTATCCCTTTATTAAGGGCCATGCAGTTATTGTCCCGCCAACAGCAGTTTCCGGCCATGAAGGCGGTGATAGGGTCTATGATCAGTTCATTACAGCAAGGGGCAAGCCTTTCGCTAGTGTTATCTCAGCACCCGCGTGTATTTTCAAAATTATATGTTAATACTGTCAAGGCCGCAGAGACCAGCGGCCAACTGCCCGTCGTGCTTGACCGTTTGGCGCAATTCTTAGAACAAGATTTACAGATGCGCGCGAAAGTCAAATCAAGCCTGCTTTATCCCGCGATTATTTTTCTAGTGGGCGTGCTGACTATTTTTATCTTAATGACCTTTGTTCTGCCTCGATTGACATTGATGTATGAGGATTTTGATGCGGAGCTTCCGCTGTTGACGCAGATTGTCATGGGCATCAGCCAATTCTTCGCGCAGTATTGGTGGGTGATGGCGGCATTTGCGGCGGGAATTGCGTTATGGCTGAACCGTTTTCTTAAATTACCAAGCGGCAAAGCGTGGCTGGATCAGACAGTCATGACGGTTCCGCTGCTGAGGTCATTTATTGAAAATACACAGTTAAGCCGCTTTGCGCGGACGCTTGGGATGCTCTTAGAAAGCGGCGTGCCTGTCGTGGCGGCGTTAGAATCTGTCACGGCGGTGATTGACAATCAAGTCCTGCACGCGCAAGTGACAACCATGGCCGCGCGTGTTAAAGAAGGCATGAGTCTAACCCAAGCGGTCAAGGCTAGTCCGTTTTTTCCTGAGGTCGCCGCTGATCTGATTGCCGTGGGTCAGGAAAGCGGAAAGCTTGAGCGAGGGTTATACAAATTAGCCGCCGGGTGTGAACGTAAGGCTTCTGAATTAGCCCAAGTGTTTGTCACCATCTTAGGCCCGGCAGTGCTTGTTGCTGTGGTGGCTATCGTCGGGTTGATGATTGTAGCCATTTTGATGCCGATGCTGCAGATGAATTTAATTGTCAATTAAGGATATGCCGGTGCGCGTAACAAGGTCACATGCGTTTAGCCTTCTAGAAATTATTTTAGTGTTAGTTGTGTTAGGAATTATCGCCGTGTTAACTGTTCCTAATTTCTCAAATAATTACAGCCGTTTGCAAGTTAAACAAATTGCGGATGATATTAAAAATAAAGCACGGTGGGCGCAAGGGATGGCTATTGGGGGAAATCAGAATTATGGCCTATTATTCGCGCAGGATAACCGTTCCTATCGGCTGACAAAGGGAATGGCTATTATTGATGGTCCAGCCGGCCGTCTAAGCCAAATCCCTTCAGGTGTGACGCTATCAAGCTCAAGCAAGGCTATTTTGTTTTATCCTGACGGAACCATTGATGATGCGGTGATTAAATTATCTGCTAAGGATGTAAGGATTACCTTAAGCTCATCGATAATGAGAGGGGCATTGACGGCGGTGGACGATGAATAAGCAGGGCGGTTTTATCCTTATTGAAGCGGCCGCGGCTGTTGTTGTTGTCAGCGTTTCCTTGACGCTGATTACCCAAAGCCTGATGGCCAACACGCGCACGGGCCTGCGTTTTCAGGAAACAGTCCGTTCATTATTTGTTATGGAAAATGTATTAGGCATGACCTTGGCTGTTAACGGGGCTGGTGACAGCATAAATTCCCAGCCGAGTTCTCTCAATGAACCCTACCAACAGATGACCGCTCAGGCATTTACTAGAAGCATCACTGACGGCATTAAACAAGTTGATCTGACGGTCACACTGAACAAGAAAAAAGGACAGCAGAGCATCAATGCGTCAACCTACATTCTTAATGCACAGCAGGTTAAAAGGCATAATTTTATGCCGTAAAGAAGGCTTCACCTTGGTGGAAGTATTATTAGGCGCCGCCATTATATCGGTGATTGGATTGGCGGTGTCTAATGTCTTTTGGACGAGTATGAAGCTCGACGATAAATTACGCCTGATCCATGAGAATTATATGGAGGTATTAATTGCGGACCAAGCCATGACCCGTGATTTGGAAAATGCACTGAGTTTGGATTACAGCGCAAATTACAGTGACTTGAAAATATTCAGCGGAGAGAAACGCGCGGTAGAATTCTTAACAGCGACGAATAATGGCATTAAACGGGTTCGTTACTATAGCGGGCTGATTGATTTTGGGAAAGCGACAAAAACAATCATCGGTAAAAAGATACGTAGGCTAAGTAAAGAATCATTTAATAAGGATTCTTTGCCGATTGAATTTCTGCTCCGTCAGGAATCATCATTATCAGACTGGATGAATCAAAGCCGGGATAAGGCCAAGGTTGAGATCATCGCCGCTGGATTAAAGAAGGATTCATTTGTTTGCCAATACGCCCCGCCGAGTAAGGACATAGCTGCGCTTGGGCCTAAAGCAGTTACTTATAAGGATCAATGGAATCAAGCAGGGATGCCTATTTCAGTCAGCTGCCGTTTTGCCATGTATGACCCGCGCAATCCGAAGGCGGACATCAATTTTAAACGCGACTTTTTTTTAAGTCCGGTTTGGATGGGTAATGAGGGGTAATAATAGGGGTGTAATTTTAATTACGGTATTATGGATTGTGCTAATTCTGTCGCTTGTGGCTTGGGGCTTAAGCCGGCGCAGTGCTTTAGAGGTTTCGATTCTATCAACGTATCAAGGGAAGGTTCGCAGTTATGCGGCGGCACGGGCCGGCGTCAATTATGTCTTGGATCTTTTAAATACATCACCTTCAAACAGCGATAGTCTTTATAGTGCTGGAATAAACATTCCTAAATCGAAAACGCCTAAAGAAATTTTTTCTCATATTGATGTAGGTGAGCATGCCTACGCTATAGTAGAATGGAAGGGCGGCAGTTACGCAGGCGCGGAGCAATCACAATACCATTATGGCCTTCAGGATGAGCAGGGAAAGATTAATGTCAATGCGATCAATGGGACTAATTATCAGATATTGTCGTCGCTGTTTCAATTAGACGGCCTGTCCCGCGCTGAGTCCGACCGTCTTGCGCTGGCAGTATCAAGTTTTAAGGAAACGGGACAAATGCCCAATGTGGGGATGGATGGTTTCTCGTTAAAGGATGACGGCCAAGGCGGGCTTAAACCAAAGAATAAGCCGTACGAGAATTTAAGCGAATTAATAGAAGTCGGCGGAATGACAAAAGTGATTTTTGAGAAGGTTAAGAATGACCTGACTGTTTATGGGGAGGCGCAAAATGGGCTGCGTGTTAATGTGAATACGGCCAGTAACCGCGTGCTTCAAGCCTTGACCCGCGCCGCTAAGGGGGACAATCCTTTAGCGGATACCTCGCGGGTTGTCTTAATGGCAAATTTGCTGCGCGATGGTAATGACGGCATTTCGTTTACCGCTGATGATGGTCAAGGCATGCTTTCGGAGAGTATCCCTTTTTGGCCGCCGTCCCTTCAGGTTTATAAATCTTCATATTTGCGTGCGCGTGTTGAAGGGGTTGATGAATTAAGCGGCACGCGCAGCGTGGTTGAAGCGGTCATTGAACGGACACCTGGTTTTGCGTCCAATAAAATAGTGGGATGGCAAAGGGAATAAGATGAAATCGACGGTTGTTTTTTCTGTCAGTGATGGTTTTATTAAATTCTGCCACGCCTCCGGAGGCCAAAAAAGAAATATCCTCGGGCTGGATGCTTTTTCTGTTGATCAATTAAGGGATGAACAAAGACAGATGAAAATGAAGTCATACGTTTTCCTTG
>CAZCHB010000069.1:0-9523 GCA_964498235.1 uncultured Planctomycetales bacterium | reverse complement strand
GGGTCAACCTTTCGCCTTACGAGCACGAAAGGATGATTACCGATGAATTAGGGCAGACTCTTTTGGGCCGCGACATGTTAGCCCAAGATTATGTGCTTAAGCAGATAACAGCTTCTCTTATATACCCTGATAAAAGCCTAGGTAAAGAATTCTGGAACAGGGTCTACGCGAAAGTCAAAGATAAGACAGGGAGCACTGATGTGCCAATGAATGCCTTTAATAAGGTATGGGTTATTCCCGATGGGGCAGAGGTGTATGAGCGAGGCCACGCCGTCTATATTACCAAGGCCCGTTTGAAGGTTATGTTAGATGAAGATTACCTTGCTGACCGGCAGGCAGGTTTAGCAGTTGAGAAAAACATGGGTTCCCGATTTAAGCCCTCGGGGATGATAAATCAAATCGTCCACGACGTCATTCTGCCGGAAATTGAGAAAGAAGTCAATGAGGGCAAGAATTTTGCAGTGCTGCGCCAGATTTATCATGCCGCAATACTTGCCAAATGGTACCGCGAGTCTGTCCAAAACACGTTGTTTTCCCGAGTTTATTTTGACAAAAATAAGATTGCCGGCGTTGAAATCGACGATAAAACGATTAAGGAGAAAATATACCAGCGCTATATCGCCGCGTATAAAAAAGGAGTTTTTAATTACGTCAAGGAAGATAAGGACGAGTTAACCGGGGAGGTTGTTCCCCGCAAGTATTTCTCCGGTGGTACATTGATGAGTCCGGCGATGATCAGTTTAACGAGAATAAAAAAGAGTCCGTTTGCTGCAGTGTTAACAACGGCATGGCTGGTTACCTCAACAGTATCTCCGGTTGCTGCTGACACATTTGAAGATCAAAGATATAAGAGGGAATATGGATCTTTGACTTCTCTTATGTTATTTCCGTTTCTAGCTCGATCTCCGCAAAAAGTAGAAAAACAGACCTTGCTGGAAATAAAAGAAACTCATGACACCAGATTTACTAAGATGCTCTGGTATGAAAGAAGGGCAGAGACTTACTCCGTTCAACCGAAAATAGAATTTGAGAATAATGAAACAACGATAACGTTTAAACTTAAAGATCCAGAACCATTTGATCCTTTAAAGAACACATTCTTGATTGCTATTAAGAATAAAAGTAATACAAGCCCCATCAGAGCTGTCATATCTTTTATCGACAGTGAAGGTCAGGAGCAAGAAAATGAGTTTATCTTGGTAAATCCGAACGCCGGCGAAGCAAGCAGGTACATAGTCCATCCTAGAAGCCTGGATAGAAATGGGCAGCAGATGTCTGAGACAATCAAAATGACTAGGATAACACTCATCGCATCAGGTAAGGATCCCTTATTTACTCCTCTGGATATCTGTATTTTGATTCCGTATGTACCTCCCGTTACTCCTCCTGTTATTCCGCCTGTCGTTCCGCCAGGCGAAACTCCTCCTGAAGTAGTTGTTCCACCAACGCCATATTATACGCCGTGGCTACCTCCATATTTTCCTCCGCCGATAAACCCCCCGGTGAATCCACCAGTGACTCCTCCGGTGTATCCTGTGCCGGAGCCAGGATCTTGGAGTATTCTAGGGCCAGCAGCTGCAGGTGTTTTTGGTCTTGCGGCAATGCCGCCTTTGTTTGCTCGAAGGAGAGTTCGCGTTAATCCAACAGAAAAGAACGGCGGTATTGACCTTAACCAAATTAACATCAATCATCAAGGTAATGCGCAGCAGCTTTTATTGGATGCTGCTCAAATGAATGATATCGAACAGCCTGGTTTTAAAGGGCTTGCCCCAAAAATTATAAGAATTATTCCTATTTCAGGCCCGTCTCAATTTGGTGAACAGATAGCCCCCTCCAATAAATTAAGGCGGCGGACGTAGGAAACAAGGGCTGAGCTTGACAAGCGGGACTTCGGGTGTTATATTTTCAACACGATTTTGATTTACCCTTTAATTCGGCTCCGAGAAGCCGGGAAGGAATTAAATATGAAAACAGCAACACCTAATCCTGTGTCTAATTTTAGAGACGGGATTTTTTATTTTCTAAGGGGTTAATAATGGCGGCAAACCATATTATGGACGAACAGGCAATACGCCGGGCGGTGATGCGCATGGCCCATGAGATTCTCGAGAAGGCTGGGGCTAAAGATTTGTGCCTGATTGGCATCCGCACCCGCGGGGTCATTCTGGCCAAGCGCCTGCATGAGGCCATTAATTCGATTGAACACATTGATGTGCCGACTGGAATCTTGGATATCACACTATATCGTGACGACCTAACCCTTGTGGGCTCAAAGCCTTTGGTGCGTGAGACATTAATTGATTTTGATATTACGGCCAAGCGGATTGTTTTGGTGGACGATGTTTTTTATACCGGACGCACCATCCGTGCGGCCTTGGATGCGCTGACGGATTTTGGACGGCCGGGCAAGATTGAATTGGCGGTTTTGGTTGACCGCGGCCACCGCGAACTTCCTATCCGCGCGGATTATGTGGGCAAAAATATCCCGACGGTTAAAGAGCAGAATGTGAAGGTTATTTTAGGGGAGTCGGACGGCGCAAAGGATTCAGTTATTGTGGAGGAGCATAAATGAGCGTTTGGCACCGTAAACATTTATTAGGTCTGCAGGAACTCACCAGAGAAGAAATCGAATTAATTTTAGAAACAGCTAAATCATTTAAAGAAGTCTCCTCCCGTGAGGTTAAAAAAGTGCCGGCCCTGCGCGGTAAGACAGTAGTCACGTTATTCTTTGAGCCGTCAACACGCACGCGGGTATCTTTTGAGCTGGCCTCCAAACGTTTGTCAGCGGACACGCTTAATATCACGGCCAGTGTTTCATCGACGACCAAGGGAGAGACTTTGTTAGATACGGCCAAAAATATTGAAGCGATGAGTGTGGATGCCATGATTGTGCGGCATGGCACCTCGGGCGCGCCGATGATTTTAGCCGACGGTTTAAATTGCTCGGTGATCAATGCCGGCGACGGCTGTCGTGAACATCCAACGCAAGCATTGCTTGATATGTTTACCTTGCAGGAGAAATTCGGCAGGATCGAGGGTTTAAATGTAGCCATCGTCGGTGATATTATGCACTCCCGCGTGGCGCGCTCTAATATCTGGGGGTTAACCAAATTAGGCGCGAAGGTCACTGTCTGCGGCCCGGCAACATTAATGCCGCGCGGCATTGAATCCATGGGTGTCCAAGTTTGTTATGATATTAAGCAAGTCATTAAAAAGAGTGACGCTGTCATCGCGCTCCGCCTGCAGAAAGAACGCCAGCAGGACAAGTTCTTGCCGTCGATGCGTGAATACGCGCGCTTATTCGGCATTAACCAAACAAGATTAAGCGAAGGCTCAAGCGATTTAATCGTCATGCACCCCGGCCCCACCAACCGGGGCGTCGAACTTTCCGCTGAAGTGGCAGACGGAAAGCAATCAGTTATTTTAGACCAAGTCAACAACGGCGTCGCCGTACGCATGGCTGTTTTATATTTAGTGTTAGGGGCAAAGGAATAAAGCCCTGCTGTCATCCCCGAATGGTTTAGTCGGGGATCTAGGACATAGCAAAGAACTAGATGCCCGACAGAAACACTCGGGCATGACACATGACAGATGAAGAAAAGAATAAAGTCTTACTGTCATCCCTGAATGCTTTAGTCGGGGATCTAGGACATAGCAAAGAACCAGATGTCCGACAGAAACGCTCGGGCATGACAGATGGGCAGAAGACGATGGTCAAGAATATGAAACAGTACTATGTTTACATATTAGCAAGTGATAGAAATGGAACGTTTTATGTTGGGATGACATCAGATTTAACTAAAAGAGTTTACGAACATAAAGAGAAATTAGTTGAAGGATTCACAAAGAAATATCAAGTTGCTATGCTGGTATATTTTGAAATAACTAATGATGCTGACAGTGCAATTAAACGAGAAAAACAGTTAAAGAAATGGAATCGTTCATGGAAGTTAAGATTGATCGAGAATAATAATCCTGATTGGGATGATCTATACTATAAATTAATTTAATGAACTAGGTCCCCGACAGAAGCATTCGGGGACGACAAGTGAGGATATATGGGATTACTCATTAAAAATGCGATTATTGTCAACAGCGATAAAGTTTGGGCCAAGGCGCAGGATATTTTATGTGAGAACGGCAAGATTGTAAAAATTGCCGACGCTATACAAGCGTCAGGTCATGAGGTGATTGATGCTAAGGGGAAAAAGGTCCTGCCGGGGCTGATTGATATCCACGTGCACCTGCGCCAGCCTGGGCGGGAAGATAAGGAAACGATTGAAACAGGTTGTAACGCGGCTGTTAAGGGTGGGTTTACGTCTATTTTTTGTATGCCAAACACAACGCCGGTGACGGACAATGCGATGGTCGTTGAATTTATCATCCGCGAAGCCAAGCGTGTGGGCATCTGTAATGTGTATCCGATTGGGGCGATTACCAAGGGGCAGAGCGACGGGGAATTAACCGACATGGCAGAATTAAAAGCCGCGGGTTGCCTGGCGCTCTCCGACGACGGAAAATCAGTGCTTAACAGCCGTTTGTTTCGCTTGGCCATGGAGTACGCCAAGATGCTTGATATCTTGATTGTTGAGCATTGTCAGGACCCCATGTTGACCGCTGGCGGTGTGATGAATGAAGGAGAAGTGTCGACGAGATTAGGCCTTAAGGGAGATCCGGGCATTGCGGAATCGGTGACGGTGGCCCGTGACATTGAGATTGCCAATTATTTAGATGCCCGCGTGCATTTGTGCCACATGTCATTGAAGCGTTGTGTTGACTTAATCCGCACGGCTAAGGCGCAAGGCATTAAGGTCACCGCTGAAGCTTGTCCGCACCATTTTGCTTTAACCGACGAGGCCTGCGCTGGATTTGATACTTCAACGAAGGTAAATCCGCCCCTGCGCGGCAAGGAAGATGTTGAAGCGATCAAGCAGGCAATTGCGGATGGCACCATCGACTGCATTGTCACAGACCACGCGCCGCATACGAAAGAAGATAAGGAAGTAGGCTTCGACGGCGCGCCTTTTGGATTGATTGGTTTAGAAACATCCCTTGGTCTGACGATCAAAGAATTGGTCAAGCCTGGCATTATTAATCTGCCTAAAATGGTTGAACGTATGTCAACTGCGCCAGCCCGCGTCGTGGGATTAAAAGAAAAAGGCACTATTAAGGAAGGATTTGATGCCGACATAACAATCATCGACGAAAATAAGCAATGGGTGGTGAAAAAAGAAGATTTCGCCTCAAAATCTAAGAACTCACCCTTTATCGGCTGGACATTGACAGGCGTGGTAGAGTATACAATCTGTAATGGTAAAGTTGTGTACAAGGTGAAGTAACTTTAAGTATTAATTTTTAGAGAGCAAATGATTTTTGTGTACACAAAAATCATGAAAGGGGCATGGGGAAAATCTTTCCCCAAAAACATGAGCTTCACCCCAGCAGGAGGGGTGTGACAGCGAATCCGGCAACGCCGGATGAGCGCCAAAAGTCCCGACTTCTTTAGGAAGTTGAGGAAGTCGGGATGGGTTCCCCTGATGGAGAGCGAGAATGTAAGCAGTTAACAAGTTTTACGAGCGAGCGCCCGTGGCCTAATGGATAAGGCAACAGCCTCCGGAGCTGTTCATGCTGGTTCGACTCCCGCCGGGCGCGTTTTATAATAAAATTCATATATCTCCTATGCCAGAATTGCCTGAAGTTGAAACCATCCGCCGGGACCTTGAGCGCGGCATCTTAAATACGACGATAAAGCAGATTGATATTATTGATAAGCGCGTTTTACGCCAGCCGGTTAAGGATTTCACCCGGCGGTTACAAGGGCGGACAATTATCAGCATTAAACGTTTAGGCAAGGCCTTGATTCTTGGGCTTGATTCCAAAGAATGCTGGGTGGTTGCGGTGATGATGACGGGCCAATTAGTCATCAACGGAGAACCTGATTCCCACACCCGCCTGAGGTTTGCCTTATCTGGTGGAAAAACACTTTTATATAATGACCAACGGGTCTTTGGCCAATTGCGCGTTGTCAAAGATATCCATGAAATTAATTACTTTAGGATATTGGGGCCAGAACCTTTTGATAAGAAATTTAATGAGAGTTATATTCAAGGTTGCCTCAAGAAAACCCGGCGTCCTATCAAGAATGTGCTATTAGACCACACTTTCGTCGCTGGCGTCGGTAATATTTATGCCTGCGAAATCCTATTTCGAGCAGGGATCAGTCCCCTGCGACTAGGGGATAGCCTCATGAAAAAAGAGATTGCAGATATTCGCCAGCAAACTATTGAGGTGTTGAATGAAGCTATTAAATTGCGCGGGTCCTCAATGCGAAATTACCGCGATGGAGCCGGGCAAAAGGGACAATTTAATAAAAGCATCCGGGTTTACGCCCGTGAAAGCCAATCTTGTGTAACATGCAAGACTCCAATAGCGCGCATCATTCAGGCGGGGAGAAGTACATTTTATTGTCCTTGTTGCCAGGAATAAAGTGCGGTATACTTCCTAAGAAGGGAGATAATATGACTATTCAAACAGAATATCTGGTCGACAATAAGGGTAAAAAAAGTCAGTTTTAATGCCTGTTAAAAGTTATCAACGATTATTGGAATATATTGAAGATTTAGAAGATGCGCTAGACTTAAAAAAGGCTAAGGCAACAGCTAAATCTTTTGTTAATTTTGATGACATGGCTAAACGTTTAAAGGCACAAGGCCGTGTACGTTAATGTACAGAATTGATATTGATAATAGAGCTGAAAAACAAATTATAAGCCTGCCTAGTCATATAATTCAATCTGTTTTTGAAGCAATAGAAGGTTTAAAGATAAATCCACGGCCTCTTAGCGTTAAAAAAATGATGGGCGTGATGGATGGCGTATTCGCGTCAATGATTATAGGATACTTTATACGGTTAATGATAAACTAAAAGTAGTAACTGTTTATAGAGTTAAACATAGAAAAGACGTATACCGTTAATGGAAAAGATTCAGAATATATATAAAGTTGTCAGTAACGAGAAGCTTTGCCCGCAGTTTTGGCGTTTGGCCTTTGACGCGCCGGATTTAGCTAAGGAAGTGTTGCCCGGCCAATTTGTGCATATCCGCACCAACGAACAAGGCTTGGAGCCATTCTTCCGACGGCCGTTTAGTGTTTACCGCGCCCAGAAATATGTTGAGATATTTTATGAAGCTGTCGGTAAGGGCACTTCTATTTTAGCGGATAAGAAAAAAGGCGATACCTTGGATGTGCTAGGTCCATTAGGAACGCCATTTATGATGCCACCTCATGGTGTCAAACAAGTAGTGATGATTGCTGGAGGTATTGGGGTTGCTCCGATGCTATTGCTTTCCGATATTCTAAAAAAGAAAAAGCTAGAGCTTGTTTTATTGTACGGCGGACGGACCCGCGGGCATGTTTATCCCTTGCAAGAATTTAAGGATAACGGTGTTAAGGTGCATATTGCCACCGACGATGGTTCGGTTGGGTTTAAAGGACGCGTCAGCGGCATCTTTGATAAAATCAATTTAGACCCCACCACGACGTTTATTTACACATGCGGCCCAAATCCGATGATGAAGGCCGTGCAGGAATTTGCGGGTAAGAATGGATTAATGGGACAGGCCGCGTGTGAAGAAATCATGGCCTGTGCGCTGGGCGCTTGTTTAGGCTGTTCCATTGAGACGACAAAAGGCTTTAAGACCGTCTGCTACGACGGGCCGGCATTTAAATTAGACGAGGTTATTTTTCCAGCTGGCGGCGGGCATTGATATGAATATTTCGATAAAGATAGGCAGTACAATCTTAAAGAATCCCGTTACTGTTGCGTCAGGGACCTTTGGCCATGCCGAGCGTTATTTTAATTTAGAAGAAGTCAAGCGCTTAGGCGCTATTATCCCAAAAACAGTGACTTTTAACGCGCAGGTTGGAAATCCGCCGGTGCGGATTGTTGAAACGCCTTCAGGCATGATCAATGCTATTGGCATTGAAAATCCCGGTATCGACGGGTTTATCCAGACGAAACTGCCGTCATTTCAGAAAACAGGCGTTGCTTTGATTGTTAGCATTTTAGGCCATACCGAGGAGCAGTTTGTCGGCATTATCGAACGATTAAACGGCCAGCAGGGCATTGCCGCTGTTGAACTTAATTTATCTTGCCCTAATCTTAAGCATAAAACCCTCGTTGCTCAAGATTCGCAGGCGACAGAGCAGTTGGTTAATAAAATAAAATCAATATCCAAATTCCCCGTGATTGCAAAATTATCGCCGAATGTGACCGACATTGGTGAGATAGCCCGTGCCGCTGAACAAGGCGGTGCAGATGCGGTGTCCTTAGTGAACACTTTTACGGCGATGGCCATAGACATTAAGACCCGCCGTTCCCGCATCGGCAATTTTACCGGCGGGCTTTCCGGCCCAGCCATCCGGCCGATTGCGGTTGCCATGGTGCACAAGGTCTATCAATCTGTAAAGATTCCCATTATTGGTATGGGCGGTATTGCAAATGCTAACGATGCTTTGGAATTTATTATCGCCGGCGCCTCGATGGTTGCTGTCGGCACCATGAATTTCGTTAATCCCCGCGCACCTGTTGATGTGCTGGAGGGGATTGAGGCGTATATGAAGGAAAATAAGATAAACGATATTAAAGAGTTGATTGGGAGCGTACAGAAATAATGAATAATCCCTTAATCGTTGCCTTAGACGTTGAGACATTTGAAGAAGCACGTGTATTAATAGATGCCTTGGCTGACAGCGTCGATATTTTTAAGGTTGGTTCCCAGCTGTTTACGGCTTACGGACCATTTGTCACGCGCTACTTGCAGTCAAGGGGTAAAAAAGTCTTTCTTGATCTTAAATTCCATGATATTCCAAACACCGTCGCCAGTGCTGTTAAAAGCGCGGTCACCTTAAGTATAGCGCCGGTCGAAGATCCAAATTTCGCGCCATTGTTTATGCTGACCATCCATACCCAAGGCGGGCGCGAGATGATGGAAGCGGCAGTGAAAGCGGCTAAGGAGAAATCAGCCGCGTTAAATGTCACGCGCCCATTGATTGTTGGCGTTACGGTGTTGACCAGCCAGACCGCGGACGTGAACACGCCTAAGCTCGTATTAGAACGTGCTTTGCTGGCTCGTGAGTCAGGGCTTGACGGGGTGGTTGCCTCTGTCGAAGAAGCGGTAATGATCCGTCAGCATTTAGGTAAGGATTTTATTATTGTAACCCCCGGCATTCGCCCTGCTGGAGCGGATGTGGGAGATCAAAAACGCATTGCCACGCCCGCGGCGGCAGTTAAAAGCGGAAGTAGTTTTTTAGTCGTCGGCCGTCCCATCGTCGCTGATAAGAATCCCCGTCAAGCGGCAATTAAGATTTGCGAAGAAATCCGTTCAATCTGAAAGGAGCTTCATGAACTTATTCGTCAAAAAACCCATTGAAGACATCGTTTCCTGTTCCGAAAGCGGGGAACATACCCTGAAAAAAACATTAGGGCCCTGGAGTTTAGTTTCGCTTGGTATCGGGGCCATTAT
>CAZCHB010000068.1:0-9603 GCA_964498235.1 uncultured Planctomycetales bacterium | reverse complement strand
AGAACCTCAAGCACATAACAGAAAACCTTTAGTTTTATGATGTAGGCGTTCATAGCTTGATTGTTGTCTCCTCATGTTCGTAACTAAAGACCGCTCTATCCGTATAGATAGTCTTTACCGTTACGCCTTCTAATTGTTCACCTTGCTTAAGAAAATAGGTGGTTTTGTTTGATGTGTCTTCGATCATGATGGACGCTGTTTCGGGTAAATCGAGCCATGCAACACCAACGATCTTATATTTTGATAAGCGTTTAGCTAAATTTTGAACAGCAACGGATTTAACGGCCTGAGCTTCATAGGGACGAAAAATATTACGGGCGGCAATTTTTTCTAAGTAAAACTTAGCATCTTTGCTGGAAGGCAGGGCAATTTCGGCAATTGTATTAGATGACTTAACATCATCAGCTAAATTAACCTGAGTCTTAATTAATGATAAACCTGACTGCACTTCAAAAAAGAAACCAACGCCGCAAAGCAAAATCGCTAAAAATAAAATTTGATTTAAAAGGCGAATAGAAAATGATATGCCAGATTTTTTTGCCGCAACTGCAGAAGGAACAGCTTTAGCGGAAACTGGCGCTCCGCTCTTCTGCATCATCTTTAACAATTTTTCTTCTGCGGTTTCTTTAGCCATAAATTACCTAGTTAACATCTTTAAAATCTAGCGTTTGGGCAAAATTTAACACTCTCATATTAACATAGCAATAATGTGTTTCAATGTTTATTTAAATTTTTTTTTAATCACGTGTAAAAAAAAATTAAAAATTCCCGTCGACAAACCAAAAGTCCTTGCAAACGCACGCAGATACATCACAAATCCAAAATAAATTGCTTCAAATATTTTTTGCAGCATCCTTTGCGCGGCAACAATTTCAAATATAAAAAATAACAGGAATAAAAAATAAAGAACGGATTTAAAACTTACGACATTCAAACAACTTAAAAGTAAAGCCAACAAACATAAGCCAGCCCATGGGACTTCTAAAATATCTTTCCAAAATGTATAGTCATCTCCCTTCATCATATCGGGATGCTCAAAATACATACTGGCCCGCCAATATCCATGCCGAAATTGCTCATTCAAATATTTGACAAGTTTAATGGTGTGATAATGATCCACCAATGCGCTGCGCATAAAGAATATACGGAAACCTGCTTTTATAATCCGATAACTTAAATCATTGTCTTCGCCGCTCGCCTGCCGATAAATTGTATTAAAACCACCCACCTTCTCAAATACTTGTTTCCTGACGCAAAAGTTATACGAACCAAAAGCTTTGGGGTAATTAGGCATTAAAAAGCTATGGCGAAATATGATTTCAGCGTGGATGCCCCTTGCTAAAATATGCTGTGGATTGGCAATGCCGTAACTGCCGCAGACGACACCAATATTTGCGGCACTAAAACCTTTGATTAGCAACGATATCCAATCGATATGCGGAATACAGTCGGAATCTGTAAAACACAAGAAATCCCCTGAAGCTAATTGCGCGCCATGATTACGCGCAGCAGCCGGACCAGCATTAGTCTGGTGAATATACATCACCTGAGGAAATTGCGCAATTACGCGGGGTGTATCGTCGGTAGACCCGTCATCTACAACAATGATCTCAATGGCATTCTTATAATCTTGCTTAGTTAAAGCATCAAGCACGCGCGGAAGCGTCGATGCGGCGTTATAAGCAGGAACAATAACACTGACTGTCATGCTTTTCTCTTTAATTCGTTTAATTCAAATTCGAGAATGGCGATCTTTTGCGCCATGGCATCATTGCGGTCATTCTGCTGGCATAAAAAAACCGTCAGCAGTAAGGTGACAAAAACAAAAACACACAAAAGAACAAAGAAAATAAAATTGCTAGGAAGCTCAAAACCTAAAAAAGCCGCGATAGCAAAAAGTAATTTATGAAATATAGCAAAGAATACAGCGGCGGAAGAAACAAAAAGCCATGACAATGCGTATTTGAAGGTTAATTTATGGCGCCGTACTAGATCAACGACAAACAAGAATATGACCAATGAAATACAAACCGCTAAAAGATGGATGCTCATTTATTGATCCCTCCCCCGGCCGGACGCATCATATGCAATAAAATAGCAAAGGTGACCTTTACCATATAGTACAAACTTTTAAAATAGCGGATTGAAGAACTGCCTGCCTGACGGGCATGCATAATTACAGGCACTTCCTCAATTCGGGCATTTAAACGCCGCGCCACGACAATAGCCTCTGGCTCAGGAAAATCATGCGGATAATACCGGGCAAAGACCTTAATCAACTTTTTATTATGCGCGCGGAATCCCGACGTTGGGTCAGTGACCTTAACACCTGTCAGCACATTGATCAAATGGACAAAAAAACGGATGCCGACGCGGCGCCCAAAAGTTGATTTAAACCCATCGGAGGCTTCAATAAAACGGCTTCCCACAACCATGTCTGATTTTCCCTCGATAATAGGAGCCAAAAGTGAAGGCAAAAAAGATGGGTCATGCTGCCCATCTCCGTCAATCTGCACCGCGATATCGTATCCGCCTAAATAAGCAAATTGAAATCCCGTCTGAACAGCACCGCCGATTCCTAAATTAAACGGCAGGGAAACGACTTTCGCACCATGCGCACGCGCCTCCTGAGCTGTTGCGTCGCCAGAGCCATCATCTATCACAATGACATCAAGTAGAATTGAACTGCGACGAATCTGGTCAATGGTGCGGCCGATATTACCGGCTTCATTAAAAGCTGGAACAATAACTAATATTCTCAACGTCGGATCATCCCCAGAAATTCTTTAATCGGTTAGATAAACTGCAATCAATGACTTGGCTGGGCAATTCAATTAAAAGTCCGCTTTTAATTTTCTTGTCCTCAACAAATATAATTTCCAACTGAGGCATTTTACGCTTAAGAATTGATGTGACACGCGATTTAACTTCCTCACTGAGCGCCCCTGCTGAAGTCAGGCGAATTTTACCAGAAATAGCATCAACATTTACGGCAAATAGCTTTTCTAAAGCAGCCTCAATTAACTCAATGTTAAGCTTACGATTAAGAAATAACACCACCCCAGCAGCCACAAGAACCTGAAGAAATATTAAACTTAAAAACCAGATCAATTAAATCCCCCTCATTTATTCTTTTGACGCATAACCAAATAAGCGCCAGCAAAGTTAATCAAACCATCTTTTGGCGCATCATAAATAATTTGATCAGGCGTAATCCCTTTAAAACTAAATTGAGTATTATCCGGATAATACCCCGGCGCTGTCACCAACGCAATCTTGGAGCCATCATCCATATCAAACAACGTTTTAAGAAGGACTTGTCCTGCGGTATTGGTACCAAAAACCACCGCACGGCCTCTAAACTGCATGATACCGCTAAAAAGCTCAGCTGCCGACCCGCTTTCTTCATTAACTAAAATCGCAATAGGCGCCGTAAATTTATACTCAGATGGTATCTCAGGAACATCCAGTGCATCGGGATCAATTCCCCGTTTTTTAAAATGGGCAAACTCCTCGCCTCCCTTTAGAAAGAATGATGCAATCTCCCGAGCGGCAAGCGGCGGGCCTCCTGGATTGCCCCGTAAATCTAAAACCAGCCCGAGCGGCTTATACTGTTGTATTAACTGCAGGAACTTAAACATATCATCGCCGGTCGTGCGGTTAAATTTAGGAATCTCCAAACAAAATATCCCATCTACTTCAACAGGGCGTAAAAAGACCGTCTGTTTAAAGTATTCTTTGCTGATTACCTCAAGTGTTTGTGTTGATTTTAATTCACTATTTAAATATTTAAGAACGACCTTTGTGCCTGCCAAAGGACTCAAAAGCTTCTCAATACCATCCTGGGTACTAGTTTTTATGTCTTTTCCATCAATAGCTAATATAATGTCTTTTTCACGCAATCCTTTTTCATAGGCATCTGACCGCGGCTCCATCCGAGTAACCAAAAATCCTGCATCCACCTTCTTGCCTTCAATACCTAAATCTATTAACTGGCCCAAAGCCTCATGCTGGAACTTTTCTGCGGGCTTAGGAGGGTAAAACTGGGAAAAATGATCTTCTTTAGATTTGAGCGCATCAACCAAGAACCACGATGCCCGCCATTTCACATAATCACTGCTTTTCCCTTCCCCTTTGAGCTGGGCGTAAATCTTCGTATCAAATTTTTTAATGAAATCATTATATACCTGGCGGTCTGGTGCCAAATAATAGTTATCTTCAAACTTTTGATATACTTTCTCAAAATAATTTATATAAATTTTGTAATCGTTAGCTTGAGATGGATTAGCTGTATCTGCCGCTCCAGGCTTTTGAGGACGAATAGCGCAGGAAATAAGTGATAAAAGAAAAAAGCAAAAGAAAACACGCCTAAACATACTTTTATGTTAACAAAATATATTTATTTAATAAAGTCATTTATATATTTTCTGAGAGATGTATTTTCTTTATCTGTCATAAGTTGCGGCTTAAAAGGCAACTTAAAAGCTTTTGCCAGCGCAACTTTAAATAACTGCGGCTGAATGGGAACATTGGTAACAAAGTCATTATGCCCGCGTGATTTACGGTACTGTGGAATATCCTTAGGCATCAAAAGATACTTGGATATCAATTCTAAGTTAAAATCATACAGGATCGTGCCATGATGCAGGATATGGGTTTTACCGCGGCGTTGGGCATTGCCTGAAAATTTCTTCTCATTATTCTCAAGCGCTATATCAGAAATGGGGCGAAAAACAGCCTTTACCCCTAACGGACTAAGTGAATCGATGATTTTCTGGGATATCCATGCGTAAGAAGCACGTAAATCATTCAGCATGGGGTAATTAGATTTTGAAAGAATCAACGTGTAATTTAAGCAACCCTTGCCTTGCACAACGGTGCCTCCGCCGGAACTTCGACGTAAAACAGGAACGCCATCACTACGGGCCTGATTAAGATTAATGTCATCCTCTTCCCGGCCAATACGCCCTAAAACAATAAAATAAACTGGCGACTCCCAAAAACGTAAATATTCCAAATCTCCGTTCTTATCGGCTAATTGAAATAAAACATCATCAAAGGCAATATTCTCCTGCGGGGTTGAAAACGAGATGTCTTTAAGCAGCATCCGAGGACTTAGCTAAAAAGAAAGATGTTTTAACATCACGCGCGGCCTTCGTCTCATCCGGTCTTGAAATAGGCATCGATTTGGGGAAATCATGGAAAGTTTCCGGATTTGTTTTAGAGAGCTGATCCGCCTCAATCATCTTATCGACAAAATGATCCATGGTCTGTTTTGATTCTGTTTCCGTAGGCTCAATCATGATGGCTTCGGGAACACTAATGGGGAAATACACCGTCGGTGGATGAATCTGATTATCAATTAAGAACTTAGCAATATCAGTAGCATGCACCCCACGCGCCGCTTGATGCGCAGCTGAAAAAACGCTCTCATGCATACATAAGCGGTCAAAACATAATTTATAATACGGCTTTAAACGAGCCATGATGTAATTGGCATTTAATACAGCGTGATTAGACGTATCAACCAAACCTTGCTTACCCAACATCAGAATATAGGCATAGGCACGCACCAACAATCCAAAGTTGCCATAAAATGAAGCAATATACCCAATAGAATCTGCGTAATCATAACTTAAGGCGTAACTGCCGTCTGTCTTTTTAATCACCCGTGACACAGGCAAAAACTTGGCCAACTTCTCATTGACACCAACAGGACCGGCACCAGGCCCTCCCCCGCCGTGAGGCGTGGTAAATGTTTTATGCGTGTTAATATGCATGACATCAAAACCGACATCTCCGGGACGGCATTTGCCTAAAACTGCGTTTAAATTAGCCCCATCGTAGTACATGATACCATCGACCGAATGAATAAGTTCAGCAATTTCTGAAATATTAGGTTCAAAGACGCCATAGGTACTAGGCACCGTCATCATTAATCCCGCTACATCTTTATTAATCGCTTTTTTCAACGCCTCTAAATCCATGCCGCCGTCTTTATTTGATGGGATTGAAATGGTTTCGTAGCCGGCGACCGCGGCGCTTGCCGGATTGGTGCCATGCGCTGAATCAGGAATGATCACATATTTTTTATGCGTATTTCCCTGGGCCTTATGGTAGGCCGCCATTAACATAATCCCGGTTAACTCACCGTGGGCCCCTGCCAGCGGCTGAAGCGTAAAGTTAGAAAAACCAGTCATTTCAGCCATTAACCCTTCAAGCTCAAACAAAATTTGCAACGCCCCTTGGGTTAATTTTTCCCCGCCGGCCAATTGGGGCAATAACGGATGTAAATCTGTAAACCCGGCTAAGCGCGCCAGTGCTTCAGTAAATTTCGGGTTATACTTCATCGTGCAGGAACCTAAGGGATAAAAATGGGTATCAATCGAGAAATTTTTTTGGGATAAATGCGTGTAATGACGCACTGCGTCAAGCTCCGCTACTTCAGGCAAAGGCGCGTCTTCACGACGAGAGTACTGCACAGGCACAGCGCCCTTAACCGGAACATCTGAATCCGGAAAACGAAAACCTCGGCGGCCATCTATACTCTTTTCAAAAATTAATTTCATAACACCTCTGCCAATGCCTTTGCATAGCCATCAATTTCTTCCCGGGTACGTTTTTCCGTCACTGCAACTAATAGATACTTTTCCATCCCCTTGTAGTAACGCCCCAACGGAAATCCGGCCGCATAACCTTTCTTAATCATATCCCCCACGACCACCGACGAATCCTTAGGCAATGCCACCGAGAATTCATTAAAAGTCGGTGAAGAACGCTTGACTTCCACGCCCTTTATTTTACTTAAAACCTGCTTGGCATACTCTGCTTTGTCTAAATTGAGCTGGGCCATTTCCTTTAATCCGCCCTTACCAACCACGGACATGAATATCGCCGACTGAACAGCGCATAAAGATACATTGGTACAGATATTCGACGTGGCTTTTTCCCGGCGAATATGCTGTTCACGGGCCTGTAAGGTATTTACAAAACAACGGCGGCCCTTTGCATCAACTGTTTCTCCAACAATACGGCCGGGCATTTTTCGTACATATTTTTTACGGGCGGTCATAAACCCTAGATAAGGGCCGCCAAAATTAAGAGGCAGGCCCAAGGACTGGCCTTCGCCCGTCACAATATCAGCCCCCATATCACCGGGCGTTTTTAACAACCCCAATGAAACAGGATAACAGCTGACAATGACCAAAGCTCCGGCGCTATGCGCCTTGGCAATAATGTCGGTAAAGTCATCAATCGCGCCAAAAAAGTTTGGGTTCTGCAAAATAACAACGGCCGTCTTTTGATCCAGCAATTTAAATATTTCATCACGGCTGCTTTGCCCATGCACAACGGGAGTTTCCGCGAATTGATAATTCAAATGATGCGTATAAGTATTTAAAATCTTACGGTAAATCGGGCTAACCCCGCCGTCCATAATAACCTTATCGCGGCCGGTAATACGGATGGCCATCATCATGGCTTCATATAAGGCCGTTCCTCCGTCGTACAACGATGCGTTTGATACTTCCATGCCTGTTAACGCGCACATGGAACTTTGATATTCAAATAAAGCCTGTAAGGTGCCTTGCGCGCATTCAGGCTGATAAGGCGTATATGCTGTATAAAACTCACCCCGGGATGTTAATGCAGGAACCACCGTTGGAATATAATGATCATAATAACCTCCGCCAATAAAGGGCACCAAGGCTACATTATTTTTCAACGATAAATCCGTAACCTTACGCATTACCTCGTATTCAGATAAACCTTTAGGAATATTAAATGATTTCGGTCGATGCGCCGGTTTGATATCAGCAAATAAGCCCTCAATGCTCTTGACGCCGATAACGTCAAGCATGGCTTGTACTTCGCTGGCAGTATTAATGATATAGGGATTCATTAAGGTTTGAAAATTACTCGAGTGATTCTAAATAATTGCGGTATTCTTCCGCGTCCATTAAATTGGACGTTTCATCCATATCGCGCACTTCAATCTTGGCAATCCATCCTTTACCATAGCAATCTTTATTGATGAGCGCAGGCTTATCTTCCAGATCACGGTTAATCTCAACTACGCGTCCAGCCATCGGGCAAAAAATATCGCTGGCGGCCTTTACTGATTCCACGGATACAAATTGTTCAAACTGCTCAACTTCAGACTCTTCGACGGGAAGCTCAACATAGGTGACATCTCCAAGCGCATTCTGGGCGTAATCAGTAATGCCCATGGTTCCAATCCCATCTTCAATATTAATCCACTCGTGTTCCTTAGTATAAAAATAATGATCAATGATTTCGACGCTCATTCTGCCATCCTTACGATTTGCGGATTAATTTTTTAATGACGTGTGTGTTAAAAAAGGTTTTTTAACGATGCACCCATTACACTTGGACTTATCATCGCCAAAAAGAATTCCCTTTTCAAGTATATTTTCATTTTTTTGAACAAATGCCATGCCAATGCCTACATTAAGTCCTGGTGAAAATGTTCCGCTGACAACATCACCAATCGCTGCGCCAGACTGATGAAAGATTTTATGCCCAACCCGAGGAGAACGGCGGGATTCGCTTTTAATGGACGCTAACGAACGCTTAATGCCTTGCTCTTTCAACTGGCTTGCCGCAGGCTTACCAATAAAATCTTTTGTCCAATCCATAAACCTGCCCAAACCAGCCTCAAGCGGGGAAATCTGTTCATCAAGCTCATGCCCATAGAGCGGATAACACATCTCGATCCGCAAAACATCTCGTACCCCGAGTCCAGTCGGCTTAACCCGCGCATCTTTTAACAAGGCCTGCCATACTAGCTTAGCCTTGGACCATGGGCAATAAATTTCATACCCCAACTCGCCGGTATAACCAGTACGGCTGATAAGACACTCTTCGCCTAACAATACAAACGTATCAAATGAATAATATTCCAAATGTTTAATGCCCTCACCAATCAAAGGCATCAGCACATCGCGCGACAATGGTCCCTGCAGATCAAGCTTGGCCGTTTCAACGGAGACGTCAGAAAATAATGCATCCTTGCTTAAATATTTTTTAAAATGAGCGGCATCTTTATCGATATTGGCTGCATTAACAACAATCATCCACTCATCTTTGGCTTTACGGTAAACAATCAAATCATCAATGACCCCGCCTTTATCATTTAACATCACCCCATAGCGGCAGGTTTTAAACGGCATGTCAATGATTGCCTGAGTGACTATCCTATCTAAACCGGATCTGATAGCGTCCCCGTTTATTAGAAATTCACCCATGTGGGAACAATCAAAAATAGAACAGGCTTTACGATTATAATCCCACTCGGCGATGATGCCCTCATACTGCAGAGGCATATTCCATCCCCCAAAACCAACCATTTTGGCGCCTAAGGCAATGTGTTCTTGAAGCAGTGGTGTGTTATGTAAATCTATTGCTGTAGTCATTGGTAATGATGGTATAAGATGCCATTTTAAAAATCAAGTTATTTTCCAGTATCTGATTTAAAATTGATATAATTTGTCATGACCATAAAAATATTTTACGGGACCATCATTACCATCATCATATCAGCCGGTGTATTGCGTTTCTGGAATCTTGACAACATCCCATACG
>CAZCHB010000067.1:0-9642 GCA_964498235.1 uncultured Planctomycetales bacterium | reverse complement strand
AAGTTATGTGTAAAAGACTTTATGAATAATATTGCAAAGTGGGAAGCTAATTCCCGTGTGAATTCATCGAGGTAATTAAAAATAGCATCAGTTAATCCAATAATGTCTCCCGAAGGCGGATTCCTGCCTGTCCGGCAGGCAGGCGCCTCTGGTGGAAAGTAAGAATAAGGAAATGAGTATGGTATCGGTTCAAACAAGTATGAAATGGAATGGTGAGGCTTTATTAAAATATAATAAAATGCTTAATTTGATCCCTATATTTCATAGAAGGATTGCTCAAGAAGTAGTAAATATAAAAGCTGAGCAAAATGCTAAGGAGCGTGGATCTGAACAGGTTGAAGAAGTTGATATTGTTTCCGCGTTTACGACGGAAGTCCCTAAAGCTTTCTTTTCACTAATGATTCGTATTATGGATGAAGTTGGCTTTAATTATAAGGACAAGTCATGACTATTGCTGTCATTGGAGCAGGAGCGATCGGAGGGGTTGTTGCGGCTTATTTAAAGAAAGCCGGATTGGATGTTGTGCTCGTTGCCCGCCGTGACCAAGCAGAAGTCATCAATGCCCGTGGTTTAGCGATTAAGGGCGTGAGGGGTGCTGAGATCCTTAAAATACCTGCGTTGACCAAGCTTGATAAGCCCTACGACCTGGTTATTTTTGCTGTAAAGACACAAGACATAGAAGCGGCTTTTGCGCATAACAGTGAATTTTTAGAAACAACATCATTAGTATTAACAACACAAAATGGTGTGCAGGCTGATAATCTGCTGAGCTGTCATTTTGAGAAAACATCTCAATTGTCAAGCATTGTCATGTTTGGCGCCACCTATGTTAGTCCCGGTGAGATTACTTTTAATTTTGAAGGTGATTGGATTATTGGCCGCCCATTTTCAACAATTGACCCCACGACACATAAGGTTGCTGCTGTTTTGGCGAAAGCTTTTAAAGTGCCGGTTGCCAATAATATTACAGGTCAGAAATATTTGAAGCTTTTTGTTAACTTTAATAATTGCATTCCTGCGCTGATTGGAAAATCAATGCAGGAAACTTTTGAGGATATTGATTTGTGCCGCCTAAGTATTATGTTGTTGAGGGAAGGTATTGGGATTTTGCAGGAAGCCAAGATTGAATTTGAATCAATGCCGGATTTTCCAAAAGAACGAATCCTTGGACTATCGAACATGCCCATTGATCAAGCGTCAGCTATTATCAATAAAACGTTGACTACTTTAAGTAAAGAACCATTATACGGGTCTATCTTACAAAGTATTATGCGCGGCCGTACTAGTGAGATTGATTTTATTAATGGGGAGGTCGTGCAAATTGCCAGCCATTTAAAATTAAATGCGCCGTTAAATACTAAGGTTGTAGACATGGTGCATGAGGTTGAAAATTCAGGCAGGTTTTATTCGATTGATAATGTTAAAGAAGCTTTTGATTTAACAAGGGGGATAAATGTCTAAAACAGCAGAATCATTTGGTTTAAAACGCACCTCATGGATACCAGCCCATTGGACAGATGCAGAAATTGACGTCTGGAAATGCATTGATGAACATTGGGATTTATTGATCAATAAAAAGGTAGAAGAGTTTATTAAGTACATCCATCCCGACATGATTGGTTACGGCCATGAAAGTCCCATTCCGGTAGATTATCCTTGGCTTTATAAGTGGGTGGGTTTTTGGACAAAGAGTACTAATATTGCTATTGCTGAAATTCGTCCTATTCAAATGAAGATTCATGGCGACATTGCTATTTTACAATATATTATTTTTACCGTAGAAGTTAATGCTGAAGGCGGGAAGCGCGTTGTTCGCCGCTATACCATGACGTGGAAAAAGAATCCTCAAATGAATATTTGGCAGGTTATTGGGAGTCACAATAATCTTATGGACGAGAATATTAAGCATTAGACTCTTGCCTATCTGGGGACACGGCTAAAGCCATGTCCCCAAGCAGGATGCCTAGCAAATAAAGGTTGAGAGTGAAAGCATCTTAAGGGAAAAGTGTTCGCGTTACGAAAATTAAGGAAAATTGAAGATGAAAAAAAGAAGAGTAGTAGTAACTGGAGTCGGTATTGTAGCTCCCAATGGGATAGGTAATGATGCCTGTTTTTCTGCGATGGTTAAGGGTGTGTCAGCGATCCGTCGGGTGACAGAGTTCGATGTCTCTATTTTTAATACAAAGATTGCCGCGCAAGTCTTAGATTTTGATCCAATTGCCTTGGGTTTAAGTTTTGAAGATGCTGTGCGCATGGACCGTTATGTCCAATTTGCTTGTGTGGCCGCGCGTATGGCGTTGGAAGATTCTAAATTAGATTTACGTAAGGTTGATTTAGATAGGATGGGGGTTTCGCTAGCGAATGCGATTTGCGGTACTAAATACATGGAAGAGGAGTTTGCCTTAGTGACAGACAGCGGTAAGAACCCGATTAATCCCCGCATTGTCCGTCCTGATTTATATGACGCGGCTATGTTTAATACGCCATCGAGTGAGATTTCAGCTAAGTACGGCTTGCGTAGTATTTGTAATACAATTTCAACCGGCTGCACGGCCGGCACTGATTCTGTTGGCTTTGCGATGGAATCTATTCAGGATGGAGATGTTGACGTGATGATCTGCGGTGCATCTGAAGCGCCTATTACGCCGATCACTTTCGGGGCCTTTGATACGGTCAATGTGCTTTCAGTGCATAATGATGAGCCTGCGAAAGCAAGTCGTCCTTTTGATAATAAGCGAAATGGTTTTGTTATCTCTGAGGGAGCAGGGCTTTTAATCTTAGAAGAATTAAATCATGCCTTAAATCGCGGCGCGCGTATTTATTGTGAAGTGACGGGCTTTGGAACAACCTGTAACGCCTATCATATGACTGATTTACCGCCGGATGGGGATGCCATGGCAGATAGTATTACGTTGGCGATGGATGATGCTGGTATTAAGCCAAAAGACATTAGTTATATAAGTGCTCATGGATCCTCGACACGTCAAAATGATGTATTTGAAACAAGTGCTTATAAAATGGCTTTAGGGGATTATGCGTATAAGCTACCGATATCGTCGGTTAAATCAATGATCGGTCACCCTTTGGCAGGAGCAAACGGAATAGAGCTAGCTTTAAGTTCAATGATGTTTGAGCGCAACGTCCTGCCACCCACTATAAATCAAGAGGAAGCTGATCCCTTATGTGATTTAAATTATATTCCTAATAAAGCCATACAAAAGAAAGTAGATTGCATTTTAAAAACGTCTAGTGGTTTTTCTGGCATCCACTCTGCGATGGTATTGCAGCGTTTTAATTGTTAAGAGATTAGTTTTGCCAACCAAGAAACAGTGAATATTAGTGTTACAACAGTATAAGGAATAAATTATGTTTTGCCCAATTACAGCTGGCTGTATGACAAAAATTACCATGCTTTTTAAGTCTCTTGAATGGTTCTTTTGGTTATGGGTGATTTGGGCAGCCTTGCATGTGGCCTTTACCCGCTATTTCTTTAATGCCGCAATTAATTTTGTTAATTGGCTGATCAAGATCCATCATTTTGATGGATCAATTATCGCAACGGAAAAAGCATTTCAACAGTTCCGTCGAGATTTATGGATCTTATTGGTTCTAAATATTATTGTTATAATTTTAATTCGGTTAATTTAAGGGCTTATAAATGGAAAAAATCGCAATTACAGGGCTTGGCGTTATCTCGCCATCAGGGATTGATAAGCGCGTGTTTTGGGCCAACATTAAAGCGGGCCGTAGTGCCGTTGAAAAAATTGAACGTTTTGACGCATCGCTTTATCCTTCGCGCATTGCAGGCCAAGTCAAAGAATTGGAAGCGTACAGTAATGTCTCATCGCGTTTGCTAAAGAAAATTGATTTATTTTCTCATATGGGTTTAGTCGCGTCTGAAATGTGCTTAGCTGATGCCAAGATTAATCTTGTGGAAGAAGATTTAAAGCGCGTCGGAATATTTATGGGTAATGCTATTGGCGGATGGTTATACGCTGAAACTGAATTGCGCGATATGTATATTGAAGGGCGAGAAGGTGTAAGTCCATTTATGGCCTCGGCTTGGTTTCCAGCGGCACCCCAAGGTCAAATATCAATCCACTACGGCATTAAAGGTTTTAGTAAAACAATTGTTTCTGACAGGGCAAGTTCCTTAATGGCTATTGGATATGCCGCGCGTACCATTGTCCGCGATAAATGTGATTTTATCCTAGCTGGTGGGATGGAAGCGCCAGTGACGCCGTATGCGTTATTATGCTGTAACACCTCAGGTGTTTTGTCGACGAGTAATGATGATCCTCAACATGCATATCGTCCTTTTGATAAGAACCGCGACGGGCTTGCGATTGCAGAAGGTGCGGGTGTTTTAACCCTTGAGCCGCAATCAAGAGTCGCTAAACGGGGTGCGCATGTCTATGCTAATATTATTGGATACGCAACAACCACCGATGCCGCTAATCGTATCAATCCGGCCAGCGATGGAAAACAATTGGCAAGGGCGATCAATCTTGCTTTAAACGATGCGGGCCTAAAGCCTAAAGATATTGATTATATCTGTGCAGATGCCGCGGGAACAGTTGAAGGCGATATTACAGAAACTAAAGCAATTAAGCTTGCTTTCGGTGAGCATGCAAAGAAGTTGCATATCTCAGCCCCAAAATCAATTTATGGAAATATGCTAGGTGCCACAGGGGTATTGGATGTTATTACGACGGTGTTAGCCATGGAACATTCTGTTATTCCTCCAACCATTAATTTAACGACCCCAGATCCAGAATGCGATTTGAACTATTGCCCTAATAAGCCGGTCGAGAAAATTATTAAGAACGGTTTGATCATCAATCGTGGTCGTGGTGGCATTAATTGTGTATTAATTTTACAAAAACCTTAATAGTGAGGTAGATATGGAAACTCAAACTGACATTGAAAACAAGGTAAGAGCTGTATTTAAGAAGGTTCTCGATGTAAAAGATAATGAAATTGTACCAAATGTAGGTCTTGAAGAAAGCTTGGATGTGGACTCAACCGAGATGGTTGAAATTTCTGTTGGCATCAAAAAAGAATTAGGTGTCTCCCTTAAAGACAATGAATTGAAAAAGACGCATTCCTTTAATGATATTGTCGGTATTTTAAAAGCTAAGATATGAAGATTATTGATTTATCCTTACCCATCGATGACAGTCTGGTGGAGACGCATGCAGCAACGATTGAGCGCATCACGCACAAATCTGGCGTTGAGCATTTTAATTGGGTGGTAATGAAGAATCAGCCCAATGGCCAGGAACGATTCGATAAGGGTGAGCGTGTAGCGACTGAGCAGGAGATTCCTGATGGTGAAATGCTCTCGCTTGAGATTGTAAATTCTTCCGTGCATATGGGGTCTCACGTGGATGCGCCTTTCCACTATGGGTCAATGTGCGAAGGTAAACCGGCTAAACAGATCATGGATGTGCCTTTAGAATGGTGTTATGGCCCAGGGGTTGTTTTAGATTTTACGCATTTAAAATTTCCTGATGCTATTAATAGGAATCATGTGATTGAAGCCCTTAAGAAGATTAACTACAGCTTAAAGCCCATGGATATTGTTTTAATTTATACAGGTGGCGATAAATTGCTTGGCACAGATGATTATGTTAATAAATATGTTGGCATGTTACCAGATGCTGTTGAATATTTATTAGATCAAGGTATAAAGATGATGGGGATTGATACCATAGGCTTAGACCGCCCATGTTTCTTGATGTTTAAAGAATTTCTAACAACAAAAGATAAAAGTAAAATTTGGCCATGTCATTTTTTAGGACGCCGCCGAGAATATTGTCATATGGAGCGTTTAGGTAATCTTGGTGCTATTCCAAAGTCATATGGTTTTACGGTGTCGTGCTTGCCTGTTAAGGTAAGAAATGCTGGGGCTGGGTGGTCAAGAGTGGTTGCTATTTTATGATGGAATTTGTTTTTATATCTGGTTTTATTTTTCTTCCTCTATCCCTTTATTGGTTAATTTTTGATGGTAGTTGGAAAGGTCTATTGTTTGTCGTATTAGTTTTGAGTGCTTTGTTCTTAATAGCGGACATCTTTAATGGTTTAAAATTTGGTATAAATTCGATAAATGTAATTTCTGGAATTTGCTATGTGGTTACAATCATTGTGCTATCGTTTGTCTTGAAAAAGATAAAGAGGAGGATGTAATGGGACACACCGTAAATTCAATCATCATTAACGCACCGTACGAATTAGTTTTTGATATTTCTAATCAAATCGAACGCTGGACAGAGCTTTTCGGCAAGGAATACGCCAGTGCTGATGTGTTAGAGCGTAAAGGGAATGAAATCACATTTCGTTTAACCGATGAAGATGGTAAGTCCTGGGTGTCCAAGCGTTGGTTATATAAAGATTTGAATTTTGCCTATGCCCAGCGTTGGGATCCATTATTTCCATTTAAATACATGAAGATTGTCTGGCTTTATACGAAACAAGCGGACGGTATTAAAATGACATGGATCCAAGATTTTGAATTGGATGAAAAGTTTACTAAATTTACGGCTGAACAGATTGAAGGTTTTGTGAATGAACATTCACAGCATAATATGAAGATTTTTAAGAAGGTGATAGAGGCAGAGGCGCATGTCAAAAGATAGCAGTAGGCGGTGGATTCTTTTTTTGCTGCTCTAATGTATTGGTTACCTTTAATATTACTGCTTTAAACGCGGCTATTCCGCAGATAAGCCGCTCTTTGGGAATACCTGTTAACGATGCGGCAAATATTATCGGTTATTACATGTTGCCCTATGGTCTTTGCGCTCTGCTGTTCGCGCCATTGGCGGTAAAGTTTTCTATAAAACGCCTCATGATTGTTTCGACATTGAGTTATGCGTTTGCCAATTGGATTTGTTTGTGGTCGGATTCTTTCAATGTTATTTTATTAGGCCGCATTGCGTCAGGTTTTGGTGCAGCGGCAGTGACGCCTTTGGCCTTAATGACGCTTGGAAAGATTTATGATAAAGATGTGCATGGGCGGGTGATAGGTTTATTCTTTAGCGCATCGTTTTTAGGTTCAATGCTTGGCCTGATTGTAAATAGTTTCCTATCGTGGCATTGGCAATTTATTATTCCGTCGATATTAGGATTAATGCTCTCCATTGGCTATTGCTTTTGTCCAAGGCAGGGAATGGAATCCATCAAAGGAATTAAGATTGATTATCTTGAAGCCTTTCGAATGGGAGGGTTACGGCGGATATTAATTTTTATTTTTGTGACGAGTCTTTTGTTTCATGGTGTTGTTAAATGGTATGGTGTGTTTTTGGATAAGATTTATAGTTTTGACCAGTCGACGATTAGTTTTGTTTTTATTCTAACGGCATTAGCAGGTGCGTTTGGGCAAAATATAGGCGGATTTATTACAGATAAGTTTGGCCGTAGAGCGTCTTGTTATATTGGGCTTATTATGTTGGGCGCAGCAATGATGTCTTTGGTTAAATTGCATTCGTTCATTGTTCTATCAATTATTTTGTGTCTAGTTACAGTTGGGTGGTCTATTGCCCATAACGGCATATCAACGGTATTGGCGGATTTCTCAATAAAGTTCCGTTCTGAATTGGCTGCTCTTAATTCAGCGGTGCGGTTTTTTAGCGGGGGGATTGGTTTTTGGGTCAGCGGCGGTTTTGTTCAGTATAATTTTGGTTTTACTTTTTTAGGTATCGGCTGTTTAATGTTGTCACAATGTTTTTTTATTCATAAGATTATTCCAAGAAAGGAAGTTTGATTATGGCGCATGTGACTGTAGATTTAAAAGGCAAGGTTGCTGTCATTACCGGTGCTAGCCGAGGGATTGGAAAGGCTATCGCGACGCGGTTGGCTCAACATGGGGCGAATCTAGTGCTGGCCGCGCGTACCCAAGGGCCGCTGGATGAAACCGTGCATCAATTGAAAGCTAAATACGGCATTGAGGCGATTGGTGTTTCCTGCGATGTGGCTAAGCTTGATAATCTGCAAAATTTAGTAGCTCAAGCTAAGCTTAAGTTTAAACAGATTGATATTTTGGTGAATGTAGCGGGTGTCTCAAGCCAGCATCCTTTCCATGAACAGCCTATTGAAGATTTTGAAATGCTCGCGCATATTAATTACTTAGGATATGTGCGTTTAATCCGTTTAGTGATTCCTGACATGGTGGCGCGTAAAAGCGGTCACCTCATTAATGTTGTCTCTGGGTCGACTCTGGTTGATCCGATCCCGCGCGGGTTCTTAACCTATAGTTCTTTAAAAATGGGTTTGCGCGCGTTCTTAAAAGGTTTATTTTGGGAAATGCGGGAGTATAATATTAAGGTAACCTCGCTTTTGCCTGGCGTGGTAAATTCCGATTTAACGGATCATCTAAAGCATGTTGCCAATGAACAGCGTGACCGATTGATGAATCCCGCAGATGTTGCTGATATGGTGTCGTTTGCCTTATCGGCGCCGGATAATGCTAATCCACTGGAATTGGCTGTAATCAATCAGCTGACAACATGGACCAAGCCAATTATTGATTATGCTCAAACACAAGCGAAGTAAGTATGTCAACAATCGACGCCCATAGTCATTATATGCCGCCGGAAGTGGCTCAGCAAACGGCTTTTTTTAAGCAATTCTGGTCAGATTCAGATGAGCAGCTGCGTCTGATGGATGAGCATTATATTGATAAGGCCCTGCTTTTATATCCCACCAGCGACGCGCATGTTAATATGGGCGGCTGGTCAAATCTATGTAAGGCCTATAATCAAGCAATAGCTGACTTGGTCAAAAAGAACCCTAAGCGTTTTGTTGGCGCAGGCATCCTTCCTATTGATAGTCCTGCGCAAATAAAAATAGAGTTAGTCCGGATTGAAGATTTAGGCTTAAAAGTGATATCCTTGGCCTCCAGTTATGAGGGGAAATATTTAGACGACCAGATATTTTCGCAAGTATTTGAATTTGCTAGGGATAAGAAAATCCCTATTCATGTTCATCCTCAAATTATGAATCCTATTGGCTTTGAAAGGGTCAACGATCCCTTGCTAAGCCCCGTCTTAGAATATGTCTTTGATGTATCTATGTGTATTGGTAAAATGATGATGGCTGGTGTTTTTTTGAAATTCCCCGACGTGGATTTTATTTTTGCGCATTATGGCGGTGTTTTACCTGTTTTAAAGGAGCGTTTTGATACAACTTACACGATGCTTCGTCGGAGGAATATTGTTAAGGATATTTCAAAGGATCCCAGTGATTTTTTTAAGAATTTATATTTTGATATGAGCGGTTCTAAATCGCCAGCCTCTTTAAGCGGTGCACTGGAAGTTACAAATTGTAAACATTTGTTGTGGGGGAGTGATTTTCCTGCCAATAAAAACTTTTCCGAATCTCTTGGTGTGATTAGCCGTGTTATTTCATCGACGGAAGAACGTGCTTTTATTTGCGGTAAAAATTTTATGAGCCTTTTAGAAAAATAGTGTAAATAAATTCTTGACATTGAAAATTTATCTGTTATTCTTATTGAACCTTTTGGAACGGTTCTTTGACAATTGTTGTCCAATTCAATAGAAGTAAAGCCAAGTTTATAAAAAAGCCAAGTTGTTTTTTCGGAGAGTTTGATCCTGGCTCAGAGTGAACGCTGGCGGCGTGGATTAG
>CAZCHB010000066.1:0-9672 GCA_964498235.1 uncultured Planctomycetales bacterium | reverse complement strand
CGCCAACAATTTGATCGACAGGTTTGCCGCCTTTAAAGATGATCAAGGTCGGTATTGACATAACATTAAATTGCCCCGCCAAATCCGGCACATCATCGACATTGACCTTGGTCATTTTCATCTTACCGTTTAATTCAACGGCCAATTGGTCAATGATAGGGCTTAGCATCTTGCAAGGCCCGCACCATTCTGCCCAAAAATCAACCAAAACCGGCACCGAAGACTTGATCACTTCAGCGTCAAAATTATTCATATCTAACTTTAATGCTCCCATACACTTACCCTCCCGTTCTATAACACAAAACCAACACCAATCACAATGCGCAACTGGTGCAAATTAAAACCCGCCAAGCCATAGAGAATAACTTGACGGTTTATTATTTTCTTATTATATATTTAATATTAATCTCAATCAAATAGTATTATAGTTTAAGCGGTGTGAGTCTTTCTTTAAGCTCATTTATGATGGGCATATTGATGACTGGGGTTATTTCGATGATATTGGGATAAAAACCTTCAATGCCATTTAACACAGCCAAATCTTGTTTTCCTAAAGACAACGGCACGCCTCGGCCGTCTTTTTTAACGTTCAATTCAAGTTTAGCGGCATTTAAATCAATACCACCGACTTGATCAAGCATTGCCTTTAAATCTTGAGCAACATCGCTCTTCATCGCTTGATCCCCTTCAAATGAAGCCTCCGCCGCTTGTTTCAAGCGCAGCATAATATCTCTTTTATCATACAATTCTTGAATGATCTCCCAAGCACGCGGGATTAACTGCGGACGATCGTTAAATTCTTCTCGTAACAAACCTAATATCTTTTCTTTACTCTTTCTAGGATCATTCAAAAGATACCGCCAATTAGGATGTAACAAATTATTGTCTCTTAGAAACCAAAATATCTCGTATAGACCAAATGCTGGATCTTTCCTAAAAATCTTACTATAAGGATCCCAAGGACTATCTTCTGAATCTACAGGCACAATTATAATTCCTCGTTCTAATTCCCTCATGACAATATCACTATCACTTGAACGGCTAGTCACTTTACTTGCAAAATAGTCAACCATCGAGACAACATATTTAACACCGTCTTGAACAAACATACCAATAACATAACGCTCGTTAAAATTATTTGACCTATCCCACCGCCCATAAGCACTGCTTTCCCCCTCGAGTCCATTAGCTTTAAGAAATGCCCTAATACTTGATGATTTCCAATACCTGTGCAACGAAGCCAAACCATTAGGTACCGCCGTAATATTGAAAGCGCCATTAGTAGGAATAATATAATCTACTCCCGGCGATCTTAAAACAATAGCGCCGGAGGAGGGATGATAAAGAATAAAATCTGTCCAATCTCTGACAAACTCGGTTGTGTGAATTCCACCTGGGTTATTTTTAAGCGCTCGTTCAATCATTTCGCCTCCAAAATGAGGGTAACGTTGATCTAACTCAGCCTTGTACTCATCCGTTAAGCTTTTAAAATCACGGGGCACAAACCCATCTTGACCGATGAACCCATCTTTCTTTAGTTGATTATACAAATCAGGGTTTAACTTAGAGAGCATTTCTCCAATATTAGGCCGTCTTATACTGCGCTTATAAACCAACAATAATGATCTCCCATGGAAAAATATTTCCACATCTCCTGTACCTTCATATTGACGGAACTCAATGGCCTCACCAAATACCTCTTGAAGAAACTTCTTTTGCGCAAATAGAAAATCAACCACACCCACTGCCGTCTGGTTATTTAATAACTCAGCTTCTTTGGCAATTTGTTCATAATATGATTGATCAACGGACTCCGCCGCAGCACTTTTTCCTGATAGACTCAAGGAAGGCACGACCGCCGACGCCATCAAACCTAATGCCTGTCGTCGGGAAACTGATGCCATGGCCTGATTAAAGAAGGATTTAAAATCTTCGCGAATCACATGCTTTCTTTGCAACGCCATACGTATAAACTCATCATAACCAAGCACAGTTTCCTTATCGCCTAAAACATTAAACCGAAGTTCCGCATACTCTTTTAATCCCATGTCAATTAGAAACTCCTCGTCGCTTATCAATTCAATACGGCCAATCACTTCATAAACCAAATCTTTTGCTTCTTCCAGCGTTAACTGATCTTTAAATTCGCCGCTTCTCAATGCTTGCCAAACCAGATTGTAAATTGGAAAATATTTTGCATTTGTTTTCCCATTAACATAGGCATTCGGGTTATAATCAAGCGCCAGTCTTTCATCTTTATTTCCAAAGTACTTATACGCCTGGCCTTTGTCAATCACTTCCAACTGGCCCTCGTTGCCAATCTTTAAAAAGGATCCCCCATGAGAATCATGATTTGAAATCAACCAATCCAGGGCATGTTCTTTGACAATACGTATCAATTGATTCCGCGTTACGCCCTGTAGACTGCCTTTTACAATATTATTCCCAAGAGTTCCAGCATGCTCATGCCATGGCGTGAATACCCCCAAACTGTCACCAATCCTTCCGACAAACGCATCATCAGATTCTTTTAACCCGATTCGTTGAGCTAGACGGCTCGCAAATTTCTCAACAAAAACCCGATGCCTTCTATTTTCCGGCGGCGACTTAAAGAACCACTCTTTTTCTTTATCATCTCGATATTTTTGATGCACCGTATTTGTTGAGCCTCCTTCTATGGCATCGGTCTTCACAAATTTCATCACTTTAGTAAGATCCGGAATCCCCTTTAGCAACATAGCTGGATCATGTGCTGGCGGAATAACTGCAATATTCCTGTCATCGTTCAAAAATTTAATATTTTCTTTTAACATATAAAACTCATTACTATTAAATTGATCCTTCTTAGAGCCCTTAAATTCAAATACATTATTATATTTCACAAACATATCCTTTAAGGTGTTGGAATACTTCTCATTATGAATGATATAAGAATTAAAGTTGACCTTTAATAATCGCTCTATGATCTTTGTCATTTGTTTCTCATCATCTCCTGCCTTCTCAAATTCTCCTAAGAATCTGCGTACCGCCGCAACCGCCACAACCTGTTCATAATAAAACCTGATTTGTTCTCCCACTGGGGCAGTTTCAATCATCATGGTCTTTTTATTAAAACGGATCGGGTGAGCATCGATCTCTTCTAAGTCATTGCCGACAGTCTTATTCCCAGCATAAGATTCCAAGCGCTGTAGCGTGTTTCTTTCAGCTTCATCAAATGCCATCAGTTCATAACCGAACATTTCTTTGGCAAATTCATTGATGGATGAAGGTTGTATGAGACTGACGTTTATTTCAGGCAGGGGCTGTTGATCTTGTTTTGCTTGAAGAGCCAAGGCACAGCTTAGAAACAACGGAATTGTCCCAGCAAATCCGGTATCAACAAATATGATTTTACTCTTCCCCTCACGGCCGTAGCCTAAAGCCTTCATCTCCCCTTGCACCAAATCCACGGATCGGCGAAATCTTGGGTTTCCTAGATACTCTCTTTCAAACGCACCCTGAAGCTTCAATTTAAATAACTCATAATTCTTTCCCGCCAATTCTCTGGCATCTTCAATTAATATTGACATTGTCTTATAAACCAAGCCATCCTCATCACCTTCTTCCCCGGACATGCGGGCACGGCTTAAGTGATACACAGATGAGTTTGAATCCGGATTCATCACCCCTTCAATCAAATGCATAAAACCCGCATCGCGGGCCAAATAAACAATATGCGCATCAGCGTTATTATGCCTTAAACGCTTCACCCATACCGTTAAGAGGGTAAACAGTGATCTCATCTGTTTGTATTTGGATGAATTAATTTCTTTATCCATCCTTACTTTCAATGCGGCTTTTTGGCCATCATCTAATGAATCATCCCACTCAATCCTTGCGCGCACAAGGGCGCGTATTTGTTCAACATCATCCCCGTGCGCATCAAAATAGACCATCATTTCTGGAGGAGCCCTATACATCAGCCCTAATGCTCCTTGCATTTGTACTTGGGGAATGAACTTAACTGACGGGGATTGCTTACTCTCATCCCGATATGATTCTAAGAGTTGACTTTTCAGATCATACTTGCCTGGTTGTTCCATCATCTTTAGTAAAACATTATATAATTGTTGATTTGTAAAAAGTTTCTTATGCTGTCCTGTATCCCTGCTACTCATGGCAGCATCGGTATTTTGATTTAATACCACTTGCGCCCTGTCAATATCACTGATTTGAGACAATTTTATACCCGAAGGCAACTGACTGACTCTGTTAAATTGCCGGAATACAGATGTTGTCGCCGGATCAAACCCGCCGGCGAAATACTTGCGCGAAATGATTTGACGGGTGTATTTGTCTTCTTCTTCCTTGATGTAGTTATAAACGCCTTTTTTGAAGGCTTTTAGATATTGGTCATAAATGACTTCAACATCGTTTGGTGTTTCCCCTGGGGAGCTCTCACCTTCAATGCTCTTTTGCTTGGCCATCGGCATGGGGACACGACTAAAGTCATGTCCCTTGGTTGGCAATCCCTGTAAAATACCTGATTTATATTCTGTTCCTTTGACCTTAGCCTTGTCGGCGTAAATTTTTCCTAATAACGATTCTTTCAGCAATTTCTTGTACCATGTCGCTAAAATCATGCCGCTGTAGATTTGACGAAGCAGAGCAAAGTTCTTGCCTTCGTTGACTTCATGCTCGATGGAGGGAAGAATAACTTGACGAATAATTTCTGATGTTACCGTAGCGGGTGGCACTAAATTGGCCTGTTTTGCCCGCAGAGGCAGGGCGTCATTGCTATTTTCCTTGGCTACCCCACGGGGGGATGGGTGCCTCGAAGACAAAATAGACAATTTAGTGACAGGCCCCGCTTCATGCTCACTCATGGCCAGGTAGTCCTCTTCAAGCATCACCTTCAAATGACTTCTTAAAATGTAAACACTGTTGCCACTTTCATACACATCCGCTTGATCAGGAACGATCCAAACTTTATTGAAAGTATTAACAGGAATATTAGTGTTGCCAAACTGCTGGTACGCTTTTGCGTATACTTTATCCCAAAATGATTTACCCAAACCAGATTCGGGATACATTAAGGACGATGTGATTTGCTTTAAGAGATAATCTTGGCTTAATAAATCACGCCCCATCTCGGTCTTGCCAAAATCATCTTCGATGATGCGATTCTTTTCATAAGGCGAAAGATTGACCCACTGATTTTTTTCGGGCACGGTCAAAGCGGCCAAGAAATATTTGACCAGCTTGGCGTATTCGTCTTTTTTCTGAATTTCTGTTAGTTGGGATTGGCCGCGCTGGATTAAAACATCAAACTTCAACGCATTATCAGGATGAATGCTCAGGCCTTGTAATTGGGCCGGGGTAAAGGCAAGACTTAAAGCTACCCTTTGGCCTGGGGCAGGCATCAAAGGGACAATCACCTCAGCGGCCTGCAGATTAGGCACAGGAATTCCGGAGGCTAAAAAAACCACCATTAAAATACGTGCAACAAACTTTTTTATAGAAAAACCCCCCACTGTCCGCATACATAAAGTATGAACTATATATACTCGAAATCAAGGCCTGAGGAGCATTTTTAGGAAAGCGTTAACTTGTTGAAATGACGAGGGGTAGGATAATTTTCTTTTTTAGAAAACAAGAATAATTAAATAATTTTTCTCCAAACTAAACCGTGCGGCCCTGTAAATGATCAGCAATCAAAACCTTGATAATAGACTGCCGTATCACACCCAGGCGCTTTGCTTCACGGTCCAGCAAATGAATCATCCATAAAGGAAAATCAACATTCACCCGTTTTTGTTCCTGTTCAATGCGTTTTGCGCGTTTGATATCCAAATGCTTGGTAATACTTTCACCTTGATCAAACTGTTTATCAAAATCTTTAGCCTTCATATAATTCCCCCTCTATTTTTCAAGAAAACAACCGGCAAAGCTGGCCTACGGCGATTCCGATATAGGTGCCGATGATATTGCCTAAGATTGCCAACAAGAGACCCACCGAGGCAAAACCCTTCTGGTAAATCTCAGCCACCATAGGGGCTGAGGCAACCCCTCCTAAATTAGCTTGGGAGGCTACGGCGGCCAAGAACAACGGCGCGCGAATAATGCGGGCGGTGATTAAAAGAACAATCACATGAATGATCACAATGACAACACCAGCGGCAAGCAAAATAAAGGCATTGCCAAAATTATTGATACCAGCCTTGGCCCCAATGGTCGTCAGCACAAAATACAAAATGAAATACCCAATCTTATTAGACCCGTAGGTCTCAATTTTCTTAACCGGCGTGAACGACAGCGTGATGGCTAGGACTGACACTAAAATGATTGTCCACGCGTATCTCGATACGACATCCTTGATCACCGGCAAGAATTGGCTAAGCTCCCGGGCAATAAAACCACCGGCAAGAGCCAGGGCAAGAATGCCAAGCGTAGGAAGAAATTGAACGCCCTTCATTACTTTTTTATCCTGGGTCATGCGACGGCTGATATCATCTAGGATACCACGATCACTCTTATTAAAACGGTCGTAATGGTGCTGGTGTTGGGAAAAAATCACCATCAACCCCATCCAAAGATACGGGACAATGGTATCGACGATCACCATCGGCAAAAAAACAGCATCGGGAGTTCCCAAGGCTTCCTTCACCGCGATCATATTAGCACTACCCCCCGTCCAGGAACCAGCCAAGGTGCCGAAACCCGACCAGAAATTACTACCCACCCAAGGCTTAAAGATCAGGAATGAAATCCATGCGCCAAGGCCGACACCGATGCCTCCGGCCAAAAACATAATCAAAGCCGGTTTCCCTAAACGTAAGATAGCCCGGATATCAACCGTCAGCAGCAAGACAAATAAACTCATCGGTAAAAGCACATTGGCCATTTGGCTATAAATTGGACTTTGAGAATCAATCAAGCCAAAGGTCGAGGCTAATATGGGGATAAAAAACATCCAAAAAACAGAGGGGATAAAAGAAAATAATTTTTTAGTTCTTGGGTGCTCTGCCAAAAATAAAATTGCGCTCTCAATAATTAAAAGTATCGCGATAATGCCTATAGGATTTGTGATCATGGCGCAATTCCAATGCCGGAACTAATCCTGCTTAAATCATAAACACCTTTAGCATTTAAGCAGGGATGACGGCGCAGGCCATTCTTTATAAAGAACGGCGTATCTAAATCAATAAAATCAAAACAACCCAATCCCGCCGCTAAATGCGCGGAAGCCGTCATAGCCAAGGGTGATTCCATCATGCCGCCAATCATTAATTTAATGCCGTTTGCCCGCGCTAACTGGGCAATCATCGCCCCATGGACAAGACCTGTTTTCATGAGTTTAATATTAATCGCGCCGACAGCTTTCTTGTTAATAGCATACACAGCATCCGGCAAACTAGAAACGCTCTCATCAGCACATACCAAGACCTTGGATAGGCGCGTGATCTTTGTCAAGCCTTCCCAATCGCCTTTGACCGTGGGCTGTTCAATTAAATTAATTTGAATACCCGCCTTATTAAGCGCTGTTAGAAAATTTAAAGCTTGTGCGGCGCTGTAGCCCTGATTAGCGTCAATAATGATAGAAGACCGCCTGGCAATTGTTGATACTGCCTGCACGCGTTTAAAATCTGAATCCATGTCTCGTCCAACCTTAATCTTAAAAGCACGGAATCCTTGGGCATAAAATTCCTTGGTTTTTGCCATTGTTTCCTCCAAAGAGCCAATCACAATCGTGATATCCGTCGCAAACGGTTTTACTGAACTGCCCCAAATTTTCCATAGCGGCATTTTAAAATGACGCGTCAGCGCATCAAACAAGGCCATTTCAACAGCGGCTATAGCGGCCATATTATTAGTCATCAAGGACTGCAGATACGCGGACATCTTTAAGTAGTCCCCAATGTTCTGCCCTTGTAAATATGAAGCCGCAATCTTCAGATTTTTCACTGTTTGAGGGATAGTCTCGCCGGTAATGTGCGTTGCCACCGCGGCTTCACCGCAGCCTTTAGTGCCGTCCGATAAAACGACCGTCAATAAAACATTCTCTAATGAATCATGCTGGCCCGTGGCAATGCGAAATGGCTGGGATAAAGGAGCGTTTAAAAGGCTTACGCGGGTGCTTTTAATCTTCATATTTATTTGACCGGAATAATCTTTAATAATCGCTTGAGCAGGGAACCCTTGCGTGATCCTTCACCTAGAAATAAATCCGACACCACGACGCGGTTAATCACCCGAGGGACATCTTTATCCCCTTTACGTTCCCTGTAAGCCCATACGGCGTGAATGGCATATGGCCTTTTTCCAACCGTGCCTAAATAAAGCATGATATGTCCTTTAAGGGTTAATACAGACACGGCACCTAAAGCATCCTGCAGGGTCTCTAGTTTTTCTTTATCACTGCTTTTATCCGTAAATTCAGCCGATGCCTCCCCAATCAACGCCTGATTCTTGGAGTCACGCGGCAATATAATCCCGACAGTGGCAAAAACCTCATCCAGAAATGCGGAACAATCCTGCTCTCCCCGCACACCTCCCCAGCCATAAGGCTGGTTAAGCATGGCAAAGGCCTGATTATAAATTGAACGCGCCGTAAAGGGCAGTGAGCCTTGCCTTGCATTACCTGCATTTAAATACCCATCGGCAATTTGTAATTTTTTCTCTCTATTCAAAATAGGCACAAGAACCTTAAAGCTCCCTTCCATCGCCTGAAGGTAAGGCAGGCGCGTACCCATACGGACAAAATCATGGTATTGGGTCATTGCTTCATTTAGAAAAACATCTACCTTAGGGCTTGTTACAACAACTGTATCCTTAGCCTGCGCATATTCCCTGACTATTTTCTGATCGCCAATCGCGATGCGGTCAGCCTCAACCCAGCCGTCAGATAAAGGCGTAAAAACATAAAACCATTTCTTATCCAGACTTTGATGGACAATAGCAACTGCCGTGCCCACATCCAGGGAACTATTTTGCAACAAGTCAAAATCAATGTCCCCATTAGACTCATACGCCCCTTCATCCGTCGGAAAGAAACGCACATTCGCGTAATGAGTCACTATCCCATAGCGGGGTTCTACCCCTAAGACCATGCCGCTGAAATTCATGTTTGCGCGGGCGCGGTCAATAAGATCTTCATCATTATGCAAGCCGTCTGCCGTATAAAACCCTTTATCCGTGATGTCTTTAATTGACTGGTCAAAATCACTGATCAATGACTCTGTCTTTAAATTCGCTGTCAACGCGAAAATATCCTTGGTCAATTTAAGATCGTCCTGAATACGGAGATTGAGCGCCCTAATCTCTTGCGCCGAGAGTATTTCTTTATCCGGCGAAGGGTGCCGGCCAATCCAATAGCCAGCAGTGTTCATTTGGGGCAAGGTATTAGGCAACTGGCTTGGGGCGATATAATTTAATTTTTCATCCGCCACCCCTGCAGAAACAGAAAATAACAACAAAAAGAGAACTGCGAAACAAACAATAATCTTCATGGGGGAATTCACTCCTGTTACAACTCTCTCCACTGCGTCACACCACTATTACCGACATCAGACGCCATTGAACTCAATGTCTCATCATAATGTATCGCGCTGTTATTATCTACATTGACCGTCTTACCAATCAGCGAACCAAATATATCATTATTATTGTTAATATAAATATCGGTATTCGGGC
>CAZCHB010000065.1:3137-9687 GCA_964498235.1 uncultured Planctomycetales bacterium | reverse complement strand
TGGCAGGCGCGGGGGTATTGGTGGGGGGTTGAAGTTAAATATTCAGACGCCCCGATACTCACAAAGTCTATGACGTTTTCGTCCAGTGACCTGAAACTAAAACATCTTTGGGTCATTTATCCAGGCAAAAAAGAATATCCTCTTGCGGCAAATATCTCAGCGTTACCAATAAGTTTAATTAATAAGATTGGGCAAACAATTGTTCGTAAATAAAAGAAAGTTGGAAATAATTTGGAATTAATTAGCTCACATTGGTGCTATTTTGCACAAAAGAGAAAATAAACAATTCAAGGAGATGGAAATGTTAAAAGCGATACTAATGATATTAATGCTTTGTGTAACACCAAATGTCTTTGCTCAAGAAGAACAAACCCCAGAACAAGCCGTTGAGTTATTTATGTCGAAGAGCGATATGGAGAAACAATCAATTTTAATGGATTTAATTAGTGTTAAGAAGATTGAGCAAGCGGATTACCTTTTGGATCAGTGGGAAAAAACAGCTCATGAAGGAAAAGGACCCAGTGAATTTTTAAAATCATATATAAAGGGTTTGATTAATTCAGCTAGAGAAGTCCCCGGTAGATAGATGATATGAAGGTGACAACAAATTACTGTGTTCCGCATGGTTTCCCCATTAGCTCCACTCTTGCTGTTCTGGTGTTGGTAAATTTAGATCGTAGGTTTCAGAATGTCTTTAAAGAACATGGCTTAGAATATATTTTTTATTCGGATGACATCACGATCTCATCGAATAGAGAGATTATAGGTTTTGAGTCATTAGTTTATAAAATACTCAGGCAAGAAGGGTTTAAGGTTAAGAAGGATAAGAAAAAATATTTAGGCAATTATAAAAGGCAAAAGGTTACTGGCAACGTGGTTAATGAGAGAGTGTCGTTGCCAATTGAGCGCAGGGAATTAATCAAATCCATTATAAATAATTGCGTAGTGCAAGGGCACCGGATTTTATAAAATGGATTTTATAAAATCTATTGTCTCCTTGCCCATTTGAAATTGTCTGGTTATAATTTAGATTACGTCAGAAATATCTTTCTGGAATGCGGCTCTTTATATTTAACCTGCCAAGAAAAATAACGTAATAGAAATTATGCCTGCAAATAATCAAAACAGATTTATATTATTCTTGCAAGAACGGTTAAAAGGCATTAATCAGTCTGCAATTAAAATGACCTCTATCCGTAAAAGGCAGAGGATTCCGTCGGCTTTAGAAGCTTGGAGCATCATCCTTCTTATTGTTCTTGTGATTGTAATTATTTGCGTGAAGCTTTTTGAATTGATTCCTAAACCAGAGCCGGAAGTTAAACCTGTGACGCCAATTGTGCTGAGCATTAAGAATGTCCAAGGTGCTGAAGATGTGTTAAAGAAGATTAAAGCGGTGGTTAAGACGGGGAATGGTGCAAGTGAGGTAAAGGTTCAAGCAGACGCATCCGCTAAAATAGTGGTTGAAAAAAACCAATCGTTTACAGAAAAGCGCTATTTTCGTGATCCTTCCTTTCTTCAGGGTGTTTTTATCAGGCAAAATATTAAAGTAGCTCTGGTTAGGGGCGAAATTTATCAAGTGGGAGATACGATTGAAGAAGGTGTTATTAAGGAAATTGATTCTGAAAGCATATTAATTGTGACCAAAACGAGCGAAGAAGTGGTAAAGCCGGGATTATAAAGAATAAAACCCAATGTCCGCTTGCCCCAGGCGCGATATCCGTTATAATTAAAAACATGCGAAAGATATTTTTTTTGGTATACTTCTTTTTTGCCCTTTTGGCTGGGTTGGGTCTTTCATATGCCCAAGAGTATCCCGGCGGAGGCAATGTTGCTCAATGGCGCCTGACCTTTGACGTTATTAAAGCCAAGGTTGCTGGTTTGCTTGAAGAAAATAATCGGCTGACTCAAGAAAAGCAATCGTACGACGACAGCCTCAAAAGTATCTCGCAAGAGATAGATGGACAAAGCAGTAAAAACACTTCAATGCAGCAATTGTTAAATGAGCGCCGAGGGAAGACTGATCAGCAGGTGCGGATTGAGCAATTAGAAGCTCAGTTGAAATTAAAGAAGGTTCAGTCAGCGGCGCGTCAGGCCAAGGCTCTAGAGTTTAAATCCCAATTAGAAGATTTAAAGCGCACTGTTGAACTTAAGAAGCTTAAAGTCGCAGATTTAGAATTGCACCAGAACATGCCTTCGGCGTCAAACGCCGTGGCCTTAAGGGTGGCTTCAGGAGATGTAGAATTAGATGCATTGCGAAAAGAATTAGAAGATCAGAAGGCAGAAGAAGCAAAATTAGAAGACCAATTATCATCAATGACAAAGGCGGCCCACCATCCGGAAATTGCCTTGCTTAAACAAAAAGCAGATTTTTTGCGTAAGCAGAAGATGGAATTGCTGAAAACGCAAAGCCAACCCTTGGTGACTGCAAACAATGCCCCGATTGACCGTAATGTGTATTATACGGCCTTACAGCAGAAAACACAGCTGGAAGAAAAGATCAGGCAGTTTGAAATTAAGATCAATGCCTTGAAAAATATGCCGTCGGTAAAAAATGATTGGCCGGCGCAGAAGAAAAAATTGGTGCATCAAATCGTCCAAAATGACGCGCGTAATCACCAGTTAAGGGAAAAGATCAATAGTATACGCGAAGACATAGGTTTATTAAAAGATCAAGTGGCCAGCTTGGAGAAAAAGGTTAATTTTTCAAAAGCCAAATCAACAACATTTAATCGATAATAAGGCGGGCATATGGCAAAAATAAATACAGCAGTAAATAAAGCTGTGCGGGCATTGATAGAAGTGAGCATTACTCCTCAGAAGGATGTCGGGTTTGACCGCATCGCCGAGCGCATTTATAGTTATCCCGAAGTGAAAAGTTGTTATCTTGTTTCCGGCGGTTATGATTTGTTAGTCATTGTCGAGGGAGATAATATCCAAACAGTCGCTGATTTTGTCGCCGCTAAGTTATCGTCAATGGCCAACGTGCGCCAAACCGCCACGCATTTTCTGTTACGGACGTATAAAGAGGAAGGCCAAGTCTTGCATCAAGCCAAGAAAGAACGCCGGCCGAATATTTCTTATTAATGAAAGACATCGATGAGAATTTCTAAAAAAGTAGACCAATTAGCCCCCTCAGGGATTAGGGCATTCTTTGATTTAGTCTTAGGCATGAAGGATGTCATTTCTTTAGGCGTCGGAGAGCCTGACTTTGTTACTCCCTGGCATGTGCGCCAGTCTGCCATCCATTCCCTTGAACAGGGGTTTACCTCGTATACATCCAATAAAGGCATGATTGAATTACGCCGTGAGATTGCCGCATTTTTATCGAAGCGCCACCATATTGACTATGATCCAGAAGAAGAGATGTTAATTACCGTCGGAGTTTCTGAAGCGTTGGATTTAGCCATGCGTGCTATTATAAATCCCGGTGAGAAAATCCTGATCCCTGATCCGTGCTATGTGGCTTATGGGCCGGTGGTTGAATTAGCCGGGGGTATTGCGGTAATGCTTCCGACTGATTTAGAGGGAGGCTTTAAGATCACCCCTAAGCAGGTTGAGGCCGCCGTGACCAAAGGCGTTAAAGGGATTTTATTTAACTATCCCTGCAATCCTACGGGCGCATCCTATAGTAAAAAAGAATTGGAAGCATTATGCAAGGTGTTTAAGAAGCATGATTTGATTGTCCTAAGTGATGAGATTTATGACGAGTTAACCTATGACTTTGAACACACGGCCTTGCCCGCATTCGCGGACATGAAAGAACGCACGGTCTATTTAAACGGGTTTTCAAAAGCATACGCAATGACGGGCTTTCGTATTGGGTATGCCTGCGGCCCTGCCGATATAATTGCCGGGATGACGAAGATCCACCAATATACTATGTTGTGTGTGCCTATCACCGGGCAAATGGCGGCTATCGAAGCGCTTAAAAGCGGGCATAAGGATGTGGCGTCCATGAAAAAGGAATATAACCGCCGCCGGGATTTTATGGTGGATGCGTTAAATGATATTGGATTAACATGCCACAAACCTCAAGGGGCGTTTTATGTTTTTCCTTCGATTAAAGCATCAGGGGAGACTTCCATGGATTTTGCAAAAAATTTACTGCAGCGCCAGAAAGTGGCGTTAGTGCCGGGTGTTGCTTTTGGAAAAGCATGCCCGGACCATGTGCGGATTTCGTATGCTTCCAGTTATGATAATCTAAAAGAAGCAGCAGCCAGGATTAAGGCGTATTTGAAAGGGAAATAATGAGAAAAGAGCATGCGCCGAAATCGCCTCGGAAAAAAGACGATCTTGAATTTGAAATAGCCTTTTATGAAAGTATCCTCAAAGACACGCCTGATTTCATCGAAGCATTGAGCGCGATAGGCGACGCGTATACAAAAGCCGGCTATTGGCAAAAAGGGCTTGAGGTAGATTTAAAGCTTGTTGCCCTGCGTCCCGATGACCCGACGATTCAATATAATCTGGCCTGTTCTTATGCCCTGCTTAACCAAACGCGGCCGGCACTCAACGCCCTGATTAAAGCCATTGATCTAGGCTACGATGATTTTGCTTTTTTAAAGACAGACAGTGATTTAGAAAATCTGCTTAAAGACGAACATGTCGCGACATACATCAAAGAAGCTGAGAAAAAGAGAAAACCGTCCAAGTTATCATAAGCGCGCGAATTCCCTGAAATTATAAATGTAAAGGAGAAAAAGGATGAGTCTTATTGTGTTAGGTACAGTGGCGTTAGATCATGTTAAAACTCCGTCGGGAAGCAAGAAGGATATGTTGGGCGGTTCTGCCGCGCATTTTGCGATGAGTGCGCGGTTGTTTACACAGGTTCATTTAGTAGCTGTTATTGGGAAAGATTTTCCCGGCAAGCATTTAGAGTTCTTAAAACGTAAAGGCATAGATGTTTCGTCACTAAGAGTAGGATCCGGCAAGACTTTCCGCTGGAGCGGCGAATATAAAAAGGGCGATTTAAATACAGATTTAACCTTGGCTACCCAATTGGGTGTTCTTGAGAATTATGTGCCGGAGATAAGCGATCACCAGAAACATATGCCTAATTTATTCTTGGCGAACATCGACCCGGACATCCAATTAAAATTATTGAAACAGCTTAAGGGTCCTCAGTTGATTGGACTTGACAGCATGAATTTATGGATTACCCATAAGCAGAAATCCCTGCGCCATTTAATGAAGCAAGTCCACCTTTTTGTGGCGAATGACAGTGAGGCCAAGGCATTATCCGGTGAGACTAATTTAATCATGGCCGCCAAACGCTTGCGGGCCATGGGGCCAAAGATGGTTGTGATAAAAAAAGGTGAGCATGGGGTTTTGTTTTATTGTGATAAGTTTATGTTTTCATTTCCAGCTTATCCCGTCGATAAAGTTGTAGATCCAACCGGTGCCGGCGATACATTTGCTGGCGGTTTAATGGGATATTTAAGCAAGACACGCAAAGTTGATGAGAAAACATTGCGCAAAGCGTTATTGTACGCGACAACGGTTGCTTCTTTTAACGTGCAAGGCTTCGGCATGGGCCGTACGGCGCCGTTGACCATGCGTGAAGTAGAAGACCGTATGAAACATTTAGTAAAGTTTTTCGCGGTCAGCTAAGTGGAGCAGATGATCCAAACAATTGGTTTTTGGTCGGCACTTGTGTTACCTTTGTTTGATATTTATTTGATTGCGTGGATCATTAAACGTAAATCATCAGCCGACATATCCATGGTTTGGGCGGTGGGGTTTTGGGCCAGCGCGGTGCTAATGGCGCCAAGTGCTTTTGTCAAAGGTGATCCGGTTGCTGTCGGATTTAATATTGTTAATGTGGTGATGTTAACCGCCTTGTTGATAGCGGTTATTAAATATAGAAGGGGTCAAGCAGTATGAGTCTTGTGGAACAGATAGGGTTGGTTGCTTCCATCGCTATGCCGCTATGGAATATTCCGCTGATTGTTAAGATTATTAAACGAAAGTCGTCTCAAGATATTTCCATGGCCTGGTTGTTGGGTGTATGGATTTGTTGTTTATTAATGGCGCCATCGGGATTTATGTCGAAGGATATTGTGTGGCGCTGTTTTAACGTGATGAATTTAATTTTATTTACAGGGGTGGTGATCGTTGTCCTCAAATACAGAAAACACGCGTAAATGCGGGACTGTCTCAATTGTTGGGCGTCCTAACGTAGGTAAATCAACCTTGCTCAACGCCATTATTGGCGAGAAGGTGTCGATTGTTTCGGATATTCCGCAAACCACCCGTCAGCAAATCCGCGGCATTTACACGGATGAGCGCGGCCAGATTATTTTTATTGATACTCCGGGCTTGCATTTAGGCCATGACCGTTTAGATAAGTTCATGAATCGGTCGTCGCTTTCGACCTTAGAGGGGGTTGACCTCATCATCCATTTAGTTGATTCCAGCGAACATACCGGCGCTGAGGAACAGTATGTGATCGGCCAGTTAAAAAACTTAAAGGTGCCTATCATCGTCGGTTTAAATAAGGTTGATTTTGCCAAGGGACCAGCCAAGAAGAAAGCAAGGTATGACTCGCTGC
>CAZCHB010000065.1:0-3127 GCA_964498235.1 uncultured Planctomycetales bacterium | reverse complement strand
GGACGCTGTATTCCTGAGTATATAAAATTGTGGGAAGATTTAAGCGGTAAAACCATGGAACAATTGGCCAATTTAACATTACTGCCTTTATCCGCCCTCAAAGGAACCAATGTCGAGAAACTGCTGGATCTTGTGTTTGAGCAGCTTCCCGTCGGGCCACTGCTTTATCCTGAAGATGTGATTACAGACCTGCCGCAAGGCATGGCCATGGCGGATTTGATCCGTGAGAAATTGTTTAAAGTCATGCGCGAAGAGATTCCTCATTCAATCGCGGTGCGCATTGAAAGCGTCCAGCCTAAGAAAGGCAAGGTCATGCATGTGCGGGCGATCATCACGGTTGAACGCGAAACCCAAAAAGAAATTGTCATTGGTAAAAAAGGCGAGATCCTGAAGGAAGTTGGCACACAGGCGCGAAAAGATCTGGAAGAGTTATTAGGCCAGCAGGTTTTTCTGGAATTGTACGTCAAGACCGAAAAGAACTGGCGCGACGATCCTCAACAGCTTGAAGAAATGGGTTATATCTTCGAAAGATAAGCATGATGGATAATAAGAACATGGCTCTTGTCTTTAAGCGCATCAGGACAGCCATGGCGCATTTGCCGGATCCATCCGTGACCTTGGTTGGTAAGAAATTTAAAAGTCCATTCCTTGTCCTGATTTCATGTTTGCTGTCTTTGCGTACCAAGGACACTACTACCTTACCTATTTGTGAAAAACTTTTTACCAACGTGAATACTATTGATGGTTTTCTTGCATTGTCAGCCGTGCAGATCGAGAAATTGATTTATCCCGTCGGATTTTATAAAACAAAGGCGCGGACCATTTTAGGGATTTGCAGGGATTTGAATGAACGTTTTGGGGGACAGGTGCCGGATGATTTGGACCAATTGTTGACCCTTAAAGGGGTTGGAAGAAAGACGGCTAATTTAGTCTTAACTGAAGGTTTTGGTAAACTTGCCATGTGTGTCGATACCCACGTGCATCGGATATCAAATCGTTTTGGCTATATCAAGAGCAAGTCTCCTAATGAATCAGAGATAGCCCTGCGTAAAAAATTGCCAACAGAATATTGGAATGAGTATAATGCCTTGCTGGTAACGTGGGGGCAGAACATATGTAAACCTATTTCACCCTTGTGTTCCAGCTGTCCGGTGAATGCATTGTGTGAGCGGGTAGGGGTTAAGATAAGCAGGTAAGGTTAAAAGTTGTATAGCATGTGTCGGAATGTCATTATTCCGCAAAACGGTGTATTTTCGCCGTCTGCTTCAGTTTACAGTTCGAAAGTCTCATAGATAACCAAGGTTATTTGGACTTTCTCGCTGTAAATCTTCTCAGACATTGGCGAAGAACACCTGAATGTTTTGCTCCATAATGCCATTCCTCCAGAGAATGACATGAAACTTTTCTTATATTTCTCACAAATAATCGGCATGGATATCGTGGATGCGCGCGGGGAGTATGCCGCGGCCCTGCATGACTTGGTCATGAATCCAAGCAGTGATATTTACCCAAAGGCGACTGATTTGATTGTTCGCCGGGGTGCTTTGCGCAAGGAATTTGCTCGTATTAAATGGGATGATTTGGCTTATATTGAAGATGAGGTCCGCTTAAAGATCCCTGCCGATCAGTTAGTTTTTCAAAAAGAGATGCCTAAATGTGATTTTACCCTGCGTCGTGATATTTTAGACCAGCAGGTGGTGGATACCGATGACCAGCGCGTTGTTCGGGTCAATGATATCCATTTGTTACGGGTTGAGAACCAATTGTATGCCGCGCACGTCGATGTGGGATTGCGCGCGCTGGTGCGCCGTTTAGAATGGACAGGGGTTGTTGATGCGATCGTAAGGTTGTTTAATCCTAAGTCGTCATATTTGACCCAAGAAGAATTGATCCCCTGGAAGAACACACAAATCCTGCCCAAGCTTGGGCGGATGAAAAGCGTGCTGAAACTTGACGTGGCCCGCAATAAATTAGCGGGTATCCCGCCGGCGGCTCTGGCGGAGATCATGCAAGACTTAGATGTCTTTGCCCGCGTGTCGTTATTTAAATCCCTTGATGCTAAGCTACAGCAAAAAGTCTTTACCGACATGAATTTGACGTTTAAGACGGAATTGATTGACCAGCTGGACCAAAATGATGTCACCGCCTTGATTACAAATATTCCTGCTGATGAGGCCACTGATTTATTAATGAAGCTTCCTCGTCAGCAGACCCATGAATTGATGTTAAGACTAGGTAGTGAAACAAATAAGAAATTACGCAAGCTGCTCTCTTTTGCCAAGGATTCGGCGGGCGGTTTGATGACGATTGAGTATTTATATTTAAAGCCAGATGCGACAGTAGCAGATGGATTAAAGAAGATAAAGGACAATACTGCTTTTCCAGGCAGTATTTTCTTTATATACATTGTCGATGATAATCACCAGTACTTGGGAACAACGTCCCTGCGTCACTTTATTAATGAAGATCCGCAAAGATTATTAATTGAGACCTGCTATCCAGAGAAGATATTTGTGAACACGGATGATAATGTGCAGGAGGTTGCGTTGCTTTTAGAGCGAAATAAAACATCATCGATACCAGTGCTTAACAAGGAAGGCATAATGCCGGGGGTCAGTACTATCTAAGACGTTATGGAAGAGTTAATTGCCTTGGTCTGGCATAAGTACAAGGAAAAACTGTAATGATTAAAAAAGCCATGCAGGCCATCCACCAGCATCCAACGATCACCAAGGTCATTTTCTTTTTATCTGTCTTAGGCCCCGGGGTCATTACGGCGAATGTGGATAATGACGCGGGGGGGATTGCTACTTATTCTTTGGCCGGGGCGCATTACGGCTACAGCCTGATGTGGTCATTGATTCCCATCACCATTGCCCTGATTATTGTCCAGGAAATGTGCGCGCGCATGGCTGTAGCAACGGGAAAAGGGCTGGCTGATTTGATCCGCGAAAATTTCGGCGTTAAGATGACTTTTTACCTGATGCTTGTATTGTTGGCCGTCAATATGGGAAACGTCATGGCCGAGTTTGCCGGGGTGGCCGCCGCGATGGAGATATTCGGCATTAGTAAATATGTGTCCGTACCGTTGGCCGCGTTTTTTGTCTGGATGCTGGTTGTTCATGGT
>CAZCHB010000064.1:3545-9712 GCA_964498235.1 uncultured Planctomycetales bacterium | reverse complement strand
GCTTGGAATGCAAATTTATTGCGTAAGGGGGGTAACAATCTATTGACCGTTCCCTCAAGTCTTAGATCTTGATCTTAAAAACCAGCTTTTTAACCTTCACTCTTTGGTCTTTGTACAGACAGGACGGGCGATGGGCTTCGCCGGGGAAAAAGATGGTGAATTCGCCTTGGCGGACAACGAGGTCGTTAATGGCTCCGCCGGCTTTATAGAATTGGTATTCCTTGATGGGATCATATTCAGTAATCGGGCTTATTTGATCGTTGGGGGCAGTTTGCATCAGTTCTATCCCGCTTGCCACATATTGTAAATCAGCATAGACCCGATGGGCTTCAAACTTATTTTCTTCCGCGGGTTTTGGCTCGTAGCTCATCACCCGCACAAACAAATTCCGACCATCAATCTCATGTTCTCCGTCGTCAACCAAATTAGGGTCGCGGCTTTCTAAAAAAGCAATAATTTTATCTTTGTAGGGCAAGGCATATCGAGATAATTGTTTAATGTTGTCAGTAATCATACGAGTGTAAATGACTTTCGATGTATTTGTGAGGGGCCAATACTGCGGATGGCATCACGATGGGTTGATGTTGGATAACCTTTATGTTTCTTAAAACCATAGCCGGGATAAATGCCATCATACCTTTCCATGATGCGGTCGCGGCTTACCTTGGCGACAATGGAGGCACAGGCGATAGATAATGATTTAGCGTCCCCTCCGATGATGGTTTTATGGGCAAACGGTAATTGTGACTGAAAGCTGTTGCCGTCAATTAAAAGGATAACCTGCTTTAAAAAACTTTCTGATAAAACTGTTTCACCGGCCAAGCGGCGGACCAATTGCTTAACAGCGGCTTCCATAGCGCGATGGCTCGCGTTTAAGATATTGACTTGGTCAATAGCCATCTCACTCATGATGCCGATCCCCACAACACCGCGTTCAAAAATCTCATGAAAGGCATTGTTTCTGGCCTTTTCAGTCATCTTCTTTGAATCATTAATGGGAGATGTAAAATTATACGATGTTAAGTAAACAGCGGCGGCAACGACGGGACCGGCCAAAGGGCCGCGGCCGGCTTCATCAACGCCCAAAATGAAACGGAAGCCTTTTTTGGAGGCTTCCGTTTCATGTTCAATCAAATTTGTTATCATCCCTTAGCAGCTGCAGCTAATTCTTTGCCCTTAGATCTTGCCTCTTGGTCAACCTTAACACGGGATTGTTTACCTAGACGGTCACGCAAATAATATAATTTGGCGCGCTTGACCAAGCCCTTGGACATCACTTCAATTTTATCGATAACCGGTGAATTAACCGGGAAGGTACGTTCAACACCTTCGCCAAATGAAATCTTACGGACGGTAAACGCGGCAGTAACACCACGTCCGGTTGTCTTAATGACTGTGCCTTCAAAGGGGTGAATACGCACCTTATCAGCCTCTTTCACCTTAATCTTCATCTTAACAGTATCGCCCACTTCAATGGCGGGTAAATCCTTGCGGATCGAAGAACCGCACATAAGATCAATTTTATTTAAATTTGTCGCAACCATGTTAATGCTCCTTAATTAAATCCGGCCTTACCTTCTTTGTTTTTAATAACGACTGCTCGCGGCGCCACTGTTCAATGGCCAAATGATTGCCCGATAATAACACATCCGGCACCTTTAAGCCACGAAAATCTGCCGGGCGTGTGTACTGCGGCCCTTCGAGCAAACCACCTTCAAACGACTCGTGGGCTAAGGATTCTTCCTTACCTAAAACACCGGGAATCAACCTTGCCACAGCGTCGACGATAACCATCGCCGGAATCTCGCCGCCGGTTAAAACATAGTCGCCAATTGAAATTTCCTCATCAACCAACGCCGTCCTGACCCGCTCGTCAATCCCTTCGTAATGGCCGCATATAATAATTAAATTCTTATGCTTAGTCAAGCGTTTTGCGTAATCCTGGTTAAACGGCATCCCTGCGGGTGATGTATAAATAACGCGGGCCTTGCGCCGCCCTTTAATCTTTTTGACCGCGTCAAATAACGGCTGGGGGGTTAAAACCATCCCCGGTCCTCCCCCAAAGGGGCGGTCATCCACCGAATGACGTTTTTTATCCTTTGAATAAACGCGTAAATTATGGACACGGATGGATATTTTCTTTTTATCCTGAGCACGCATTAAAATCGAATCATTGATGACCGCGCTAAACATGTCCGGAAAAAGTGTAATTATATCGAAACGAATCATTGCGCTAACTCAGAACCGTATTGGGTTAAAAAATGACGCTGGAATGCCGCATACCTATCCTCATCAATCGCCGCACGGATCTGCCCCATCAACCGGATATAAAAATACACATTATGATAACTTAACAGGCGAACACCAGTGATTTCCTTTAAATTAAGCAAATGGCGCAAATACGCTCGGGTATAATTTTTACACACATGACAATCACAATTAGGATCCAGCGGCCCAAAATCTTTGGTATATGGATTATTACGGATGGTTAATTTGCCAACTGATGTAAAAGCACTGCCGTGACGGCCATAGCGCGTAGGCACGCAGGTATCAAACATATCAATGCCCATGCCCACGGCTTTCACAATCTGATCCGGCAGGCCGATACCCATAAAATAGCGGGGTTTATTCTCGGGTAAAAACGGGACGACCCAATCCAACGCTTCGAACATTTCAGTGACTGTTTCTCCAACACTGACCCCGCCAATAGCATAAGCATCCATATCAAGCGCGACTAATTCTTCGACACTTTGACGACGAAGATCCTGGTAGGTTGACCCTTGGACAATCGCAAACAAACGCTGGCCGCGCTCATGCATACCGATCTTATGAAAATGTTCCTTGCACTTTTTAGCCCATGCCGTGGTGCGCTTTAGCCCACGGATCGCATTTTTTCGGTCACAAGGATACGGCGAACATTCATCTAAGGGCATCACCATATCTGAGCCTAAAACTTTCTGGATTTCCATAACAAGCTCAGGCGTAAAGAAATGCAGGCTCCCGTCAATGTGTGAACGGAACTTTACTCCCTCATCCGTAATCTTACGGAATTTAGACAAGCTAAAAGCCTGATATCCGCCGCTGTCAGTCAAAATCGGCTTATCCCAATTCATAAACTTATGTAAACCGCCCGCCGCCTCCATCACCTCAAGGCCAGGCCTCAAATATAAATGGTAGGTATTAGACAGCACGATTTGAGAACCAATGTCCTTTAAGTCATCACTCGACATAGTCTTGATCGTCGCTGTGGTGGCAACCGGCATAAAAAACGGCGCGTGGATGACACCATGAGGCAAGGTCAAGGTCGAACGTCTGGCTTTGGTCGTTGCATCTATTTTTAATAATTTAAAAAACATGTCTTCTTTCTGTCATACACGAATGTTTTAATCGGGCATCTAGCTCACTAAGTCCCCCTCTAATACATTCGGGGACGACAATACACCTAAATAATCAACATCGCATCACCATAACTAAAGAATCGGTAACGCTCCTGGATAGCTTCTTTATACGCTTTCATCACCAAATCATACCCCCCAAAAGCACATACCAACATTAATAATGTGCTGTACGGCAGATGGAAATTGGTAATCAAGATATCCGTAGTCTTAAATTGAAAGCCTGGATACATAAAAATATTCGTCTCTGCGCTGAGCTTACCGGAGCACGCGATAGATTCTAAAACCCTGCATGATGTCGTACCCACCGCCGCCACCGGAACACCCTTCTTCTTAGCCTTGACTAGCGCTTCATGCACAACAGGGCTTAGGCTGTACTTTTCCGTATGCATGGGATGTTGACGGATATCAGGCGTTTCAACGGGTTTAAATGTCCCATAATTTATATGTAATGTCAACTCTTTAAGCGCGTGCCCCCGTGCTTTGAGCCGAGCGATTAACTTTTTCGTAAAATGCAGACCTGCCGTCGGTGAAGCCACTGACCCGAGGCGTTTCGCGTAAACTGTCTGGTAATCTTCTTTGTCAGAGGGCTCATCATTTCTTTTAATATAAGGCGGTAATGGGATATGGCCCACTTCTTTTAAATGAGTGAGAATATTTTTCTTATTAAAACGCACAATACGTTTATTACGATCTACTAAAACAGCACTAATGCCGGGCGCAAACTCAATAGGTTCATTGTCACGTACTTTCTTAAGCGGCCGCAGCAAAGCTTCAAATGAATAACCATCCTCTAAAGACTTAAGCAAAAAAAGTTCTACCGTCCCTCCCGTCTTCTTTTTACCAAATAACCGCGCGGGAATGACCTTGCTATTATTCATAACTAAAATTGCTTTTGGCGGCAAATATTCGCCAAGGTTAGCAAAAATATCATGAGTGATTGTTCCATTGGCCCGATTAATAACCATAAGGCGCGCACTGTCCCTTTTTTTAGCCGGATGCTGGGCAATTAATTCTTCGGGGAGCACGTACGCATACGACTCAAGTTCGAAAGAATTATTGGGCTGGCTGCAGGAGAACGGCTGAGGTAAGATTGATTCTGCACGAAGGATTCTTGATGTCATGATAGTCGGTAATTTCCACGCCCGGATAATAATATTTTAAGATTTGGTCAAAAGTAAACTGCTGGCGTGCCATACCAAAAGCACCCCATTGGCACATGCCCACGCCGTGGCCCCATCCTTTGCCGATCAAATCAACAAAATAACCTTTCATCTGAACTTCAAAATTATTACTTTTTAAATCATTAGGGCCAATGGCCTCACGAAAATCCTTGCCGCTTATCAATAATTCACGCCCGTCGCGGCCGGTGACCTTCATCTGAGAAATGCGTCCGCTGCGGTCACGCTGTAAAACTGAAATATCCTTTATTAATCCCATCACATACCCGTGCTTATTTAAGGAATCCTGCATATCTTTCAGCCGATAATTCTTTTTCCAGCTCATATGCGGTGAATCCTTACAAAACTGACACGGCACGCCCTTAAGCGGCGCTAAATTAATCCCCCATAATTCTGAAGCATCCTCGGTCATCCCGGCGCAGGTCGCGTGAAAATACGCGGGCAAAATATTCCCGTTATACATAAGGATTTTTCCTGCGGTACGTTCTACAGCCAATCCAGTCCTGTAACGTTCAGAATTACGCCCGCCATACACCTGTGAATAAATATCATTGGTCACGTCAAAATCTTTAGTCAGACTGTTAATTGAATACATAGCGTATGTCCGTGTGGCCACGGCTTGCGCTTTTAAGGCCTCCATCGGCCAATGGTGGGACACTTCGTGATAGAGCACGCCTTTGACATAATCCTCAACATTAATGCTATTGACCGCCGTGATGCGGTTCTGCGGTGTCCGTATCAAAAGCACTTCCCCGCGAAAACGATGACCATTAATAGTGACACTAGAATCACGCATAGGCTGGATAATAATACGGCTGTTGGGATAAACATTCATGCCGATCAAAACGCCCTTATCTAACAAACGCACCGGCGCCTTAGGCAGGCGCGGCAATTTACTAATTACCTTACCATCCTTACCATCGCGAAAATTAAATTGCCCGTCGATCTCAATATCTATCTGCCTTGCCTCACGCACCACAGCCACGCGCACCATGCACGTCGCGCTTGGCGGTGTCCGCTGACTGTAAACCTTAAACGCCGTTACGCTTAAAACAGCTATGCTTATAAAAGATATAATGATAATGCGTTTCATACGATTTTCCGCGCGGCCTCTGTAATCTCACGTCCGCGGCCGGTGCGCCGTAAATAACCGACCTTCAGCAAATAGGGCTCAACGACATCAACAATCGTATCCGGCTCCTCATTGAGCGTGGCCGCTAAAGCATCAATGCCAACAGGCCCTCCGGCATAATGGGATTTGATAATCCCCAATAATCGCCTATCCAAATCATCGAGGCCCTGACGGTCAATGCCCAAGGCGGCCATTGTTTTATCAACTATCTCTGGGTCGATATGGCTTTTGCCCGTCTTAACTTGCGCGTAATCACGAACTCGACGCAAAAGGCGGTTTGCAATGCGCGGTGTGCCCCGGCTTCGGCGGGCTATTTCTAAAAGCGCATCTTTATCTGACTCAACACCTAATTTATTTGCCGATGCTTTGACGATACTCGCTAAATCTTCTTCTTCATAAAACTCTAGGTGGTATAAAATGCCGAAACGATCCCGTAAAGGCGTCGTTCACAAGCCGCTA
>CAZCHB010000064.1:2050-3535 GCA_964498235.1 uncultured Planctomycetales bacterium | reverse complement strand
TTCTTTCATGACTGAATTGTTTGTTTTTGTACTAAATTAAAATTAATTGTTTTAGCATAAGGCCCTTTATCGACAATAAAATCAATCTTAAAGTTTTCCATCGCCGGATAAAGAAATTCTTCTACCGTCTTACTTAAGCGGTGAATCTCGTCGATAAATAAAATATCGCCTTTTTCCAGATTTGTCAGGATACCGATAAAATCCCCAGCCCTATCAATAGCCGGCCCTGACGTTATGGTGATACGAGCCCCCATTTCATTGGCAATAATATGAGCTAATGATGTCTTGCCTAATCCCGGAGGACCTGACAATAAAGTATGCTCTAAAGGCTCGCCGCGCTGTTTCGACGCGGCTATCGCCACGCGTAATCCAGCCACCAAATCTTTCTGGCCGACAAAATCATTAAAGCCCTGTGGACGCAACGATAATCCAATAACAGAATCTTCCTGCGTTTCTTGCGTTAAAACAAGGCGTTTAATTTCATCTGACATAAATATATTATTCCTTGGTCTGTTCTGTCGGCGGCACTTCGTGTTCGGCATTACGGGTAATTTCTATATCATCAAAATGACGGCACTGAATAGCAATAATTTCTCTAAGCCGGATTAACTCCAAAATGGCAACAAATGTGACCACCATCTCAGTTTTGCTGCCCGCCTTGGAAAAAAGCTCAACAAGGCTAATGCTGGAGCGTTCTAACAATAAGTGAACAATAGTATGTATCTTCCCTTCAACAGTAAATTCTTCTCTTGCGATATCAAGCGTTTTTTTATCCGGTATATTCTTTAAAGCTGAATTGAGCGCGTTGATAAGATCAAACAACGACGCTTCAAAAACAAATTCCTGTGATTCTAGCTTTAACTTTTCCATCTGCTCTTCATCAACGATGCGTGAAAATAAATCCTGACGGAAACTTTCTTTATTTTTTAAATCATCGGCGATCTGCTTAAATTGCTGGTATTCCTGGAGACGCTGAACTAATTCATCACGCGGATCAGCCTGCTCCTCTAACGCTAATGGATCCGGAGGCAATAGCATCCTTGATTTTATCTGCAGGAGCGTTGCCGCCATGACCAAAAAATCCCCGACTATTTCAAGATCGAGCAGTTTCATCATCTCAATATATTCCATATACTGGTCAGTGATTTGCGCGATGGGGATATCACAAATATCAATATCATCCTTCTTGATCAAGTACAAGAGCAAGTCCAATGGTCCTTCAAATTTATCTAATTGAATTTTATAACTCATGATACGTACAAGGCCTCCTTGACGTGAGCCATGGTTTGTTGGGCAATGACACGGGCTTTTTTTGCCCCTTCATTCAAAACATCCTGAATATAATCCACTTCCAGTCCCAGAAAAAGCTCAATTTCAGATGCGTATTTCTTTTTTAATCGATAAAATTCCTGTTTGTAGTACGGCAAATCGTCCGGATCCATATTCCAGGATCGTCGGTCGCTATCGATAAACACCGGCGACGCG
>CAZCHB010000064.1:0-2040 GCA_964498235.1 uncultured Planctomycetales bacterium | reverse complement strand
CCTGAATATAATCCTGCTTATGCATCAAAGCCGCGCGTTTCTCCCTGATCGGCGCAATAAAATCACGGTCGATAAAAACAGCTAAGTTACGTTTGCAGTCAATACATCCTTTTTGCGCCCCTTCACACCACTGACGGGCCGCGGCCTGTTCACTGTCCGGCGAGAAAATCTTATAATATGAGAAAACATTACATTCCTCCGGATGACCGGGGTCGGTTTTACGGATGCGCTTGGGGTCAGTGATCATCTTGGTTGCCTTGCCTATTATCTCTTCACTTGAATCTGATAAATTAATCGTATTGCCGTAACTTTTGCTCATCTTTCGGTTATCAAGCCCCAACAATCGGGATGATTCAGTCAAGATAGCCTTACAATCGGGAAAAACTTCTTTTTTGTACATAAAATTAAAACGGCGCCCGATTTCACGGCACAATTCCAGATGCGGCAGTTGGTCTTCGCCGATGGGAACAGCTTCTGCTTTGTATAATAAAATATCTGCGGCTTGCAGCACTGGATAACCTAAGAATGCGTAGGTCTGCAAATCACGGGTGGAAATTTCTCGCAATTGTTCTTTATAAGTTGGATTACGCTCGAGCCAGCCTAAGGGCGTCATACAAGAGAGAATCATCTGTAACTCAAGATGCTCCTTCACGTCGGACTGGACATAAATAATACTTTTATTTGGGTCGATGCCGCAAGCAAGCCAGTCCAATGCCATTGATATGCCATAGGAAGGGATATCCTTAGGGCTTTCATACTCCCCCATTAAAGCATGCCAATCCGCAATGCTGTAAACACAGCGGAATTTATCCTGAAGCTCTATCCAATTGGTCAGGGCCCCCAACAGATGCCCCAAGTGCAGCTTACCCGTCGGACGCATGGCTGAAAAGACTGTTTTAATAGGCATATGCGTTATAATTTACGGGCAATAGATTCAATATCGTAAACTTCAATAATATCACCAACTTGGACTTGATCAAAATGAGCAATCGTAATCCCGCATTCAAAGTTCTCAAGGACTTCTTTCATATCATCCTTAAAGCGCTTAAGACTGCTAATATGCCCAGTATGGATCACCGCACCATTACGCAGGACTTCAATCTGCGACTTATTACGCACCTTACCTTTTTGGACGTAGCAACCGCAGACAATCCCGCTTTTGCTAAGCTTAAAGACATTACGCACTTCAACCTTGCCGACAAAATGACGTTTAAGTTTCGGCGCCAACAATCCTTCCAAGGCCTTGCGCACATCTTCAACCGCGTCGTAAATAATACGGTATTGACGAACATCAACAGGATTCTTTTCCAGCTCACCTCGGGCTTTAGTATCAATATTGACGTTAAAGGCAATGATGATCGCTTGTGAGGCTATTGCTAGAATAACATCAGAGGCGTTAACATCACCAGCTCCTACGTGCATAAAGCGCAGTTTAACTTCATTGGTTGGAATCTTTGACAAGGCTTCCTTGATCGCTTCCAATGACCCCTGCACATCACCCTTAACAATGACACGCAATTCCTTGATATGACCTTCCTGTATTTGGGCATACAACTCCTCTAAGGAGACCCTAGCTGTACCGGATAACTTTTCATGCTTAATCTTTTCCTGACGAACCGCGGCAATATCACGCGCGGTCTTATCATCAGCAACAACATAAAACATATCCCCCGCAGCTGGAACTTCCGAAAGCCCCAAAATCTCAACAGGTGTCGAAGGGCCAGCTTGTTTAATCGGCCGCATATGGTCATCAAGCAAAGCCTTCACCTTTCCAGCGTAGGGACCAACTACAATCGCATCCCCTTCTTTCAATGTTCCGCTTTGAACAATCATTGAAGCGATGGCACCGCGTCCTTTGCTTAAATGCGCTTCGATAACAATACCAGATGCTTTCTTCGTTGGATTTGCTTTTAATTCCAACACTTCTGCTTCTAACAATATCCGCTCTAACAAATCATCAATACCTTCACCCGTTACAGCCGAAACACCCACCACCCCAACCTTACCGCCCCAGTCTTCAGAGGCTAAGTCATGCGTAGC
>CAZCHB010000063.1:0-9744 GCA_964498235.1 uncultured Planctomycetales bacterium | reverse complement strand
CCGATATCCACCTTATCCCAACTGACATGGAGAATGCCATATTTTCACGGGCAGAATCAATGTTAATGCGTTATCCTGGGCGAATTACCAACCGTCCAGGCGCGGCATTCGAAAGCATTATCTATGACGAGCATCCTGAAATTCCCAACAGCCAGCCAAAGACCTTGGGCGAGCTGGCTGTTGATCATTGGCTTTTACTCAATCACAGCGCCTCTAATCCGCATAATGAAACATCGTCGTGGAGAACTAACCGTAAGGGTATTGATTTTCGCTCTATTGGGCAGTTAGGACAGCTTGCGCCATTTAGAAATTACATGATGCGTGAGGTTGTAAAGAGGATAGGTGCCGGTGCAAGCCCTGAAGAAATCCAGGAATATATCCATACCATGGTTGAATTCTGGTTGACCATGTTTAAGCTCAATAATTGGTTTGGCACCAAACGCGATCAGCCGGGCCTGCACAATTTGATTACGGAACCGCGGTTAAAGGATATCGGCCTGCGCTTATTCGACGTCTTTAGTGAAGTGGATATTTACGATATTTTTGCTTACGCCTTCCATCATCCCGACGGCAGAAGAATAATTGAGTCATTAATGGACATGCGTGATGCTAATGGCAAGCACCCGTTGTTTAACGCGTTTGAATCTTTTACCGACAAGGTTAATTCATATTTTAGGATTAAAACAGATACGTTGGAGGGACGCGCGGCTAAGCACGCGGCATTTGAAGCGATGGCCTATCAAGCGAAGGAAGCCGCCAAGGTGCTTGCGCCGTTTAAGCAGGAAATTAAGGCAGTAATGCCGCAGGGAACAAAGTTGGCTTTCCATCTTGATCAATTGACTAAATATTGGTATGGCATCGCGCATGTTTTCGTTATGCGCATCAACGGAATTCTTTTATTCGGCAAGGGTTTGGCTGTCTTGACCTGGCTTATCAATAAAGCGCATCAATCCAAGGTATTTAAGAGGACAAGTTCATGGATAACAGTTATCGTCGGGTTTACCAGCGTCGGACTAATGCATACGTTTGGCTTTGCCTGGGGCATCGCCCCCATTGCCATTGGGTTTATCATTTTAATGGGCGCCTTTGCGCGGGATACGCGCAAGAATTTCCGTGAATTATATGAATATAGCAATTTAAAAAATACCTATGGCATCAGCAATACCTATACCCGCTATTTTGTGACGGTATTAATGGCCGCAGGTATCAGCAGCGGGATCGCCTTGATGGCTATTGGCGATTTTGCGTCAGGGATGACCGCTGTTATTTTATCAATCCGTGTGATCCCCATGATTTTCGGACGCGTGCGTCATGCATCAGAACGTTTTTATTGGATAGCCTTATTTACAACAGCAACGCTCATCCATTTCTTTGTCCTGCCGCATTATTTATTCTGGAAACTGGAATTAATTGAATGGACATCGCCGGGGGCATGGTTTACGATTTGGATTTGGCTCCTGCTTATCCGGCCAACCTATAAATCAGTCAGCTCTGTATTTATTTTCTTAGGGCGCCATATTAAATATGTCAACGGCCTCTGGAATCCCGTTGCCCGCTCCAAGGTTGGCATAGGCATCTTTGTCCGTAAACCAGTCATGCCTTATATTTTCCGAGGGAAGGAATATTTCAGGGCGTCTACAGTTAAATTTTATACCAAGTGGTTCCGTTCGTTAGTGGATACGCAAAACCGCTACGCGGTTTATTTGATGCCCAATGGCATGATGATAGAAGAGTATTTCATGAATCTATACTCAACACTGCACCGCACGCTGTTATTAAGTAACGGCGAATTACGCGATACTAAGGCCTGTATCGATGGACAACGATCAGAAATTGTCTGGCCTAAGGAGCCAAAAGCCCAGGAAATTTTAATGGCCGCTTTTGAATCCTTAAGCCAGTCAAAGCCGGCTAATGATCCTTTAGCAATTTTACAAGCAACCAGCAAGCATTTGCAGAAATTGGATGAATTAGGTAATCACACCAAGGAAGAGCATGCGGCCCCTGGTTCAATGGGATCAGTAGAATATAAAGATGCAGACGGGAAGATGGTCAAGGTCTTGTTAAATACATTAGGCTATGTCTGGCGGACCAATCCGGAGGCCAGGGACATTGTGCTGGAACGCATTGCCATGATCAACCCAGATGTTGCCCGCCGTTTGGCGCCGCTTAATGAATTAAGCCAGGACATCTTATCAATCATGCACGAGATGAGTGCGGCAAACCCCGCGCAATTTGTTCAGATAAAAAATATTATTGAATACTTTCTTGATGAAATCCGGCCGACGGAACGTAAGGCCATCGAAGGCATGGCTGCGGATATTATTGCCATGCACATTTACACGGCTCATGAATTAAACGACAGGGCTTACAAGAAGCGCGTTATTGAAATATCTATGGAATACCGTTCCCTGCATGAGGCGTATTTCGCGCTTAGGGATTCGCATCCAGATGATGTCTTTGTCAAGAATTACCATTATTACCGACCAATTGTACGCCAAAAATATAACCCTGTTTTTCATATGCGTTTGATTTGGGGCAGGTATATCAACAGGATCGGAGAGAACCGCTATCGTGTTTCTTTTGCTTCAGAGATTTTTAGTAAGAATATCAGTGATGTCAGAAAAGAGTTAAGCCGCGAAACGCAGAAGCCGGCCGCCTCGCAGGACGCTCAGTTGATTGCTAAATACACGGCGGAAATCAAGGCCTTGCAATATGCGCTTTATCAGGTTAGAGCGGTATTTAAGGAATTGGTTAATGATGGTTACGCCTACCGCGAGTTAAGCAAGGATGGCAAACCAACATCACATTATATTATCCAGAATATCAGTGCCTTTGCCCACGCCTTATTAAAGAACCGAGATGCGCATCTGACAGATTTATTAAAGAATGGCGCCTATGTCGAAAAATGGGCAGAAATCATGCAGGTCGCCCTGATGATTAATGAGACTGAAGCGATGGATATCACCATGCCATTTTACTACCGCGAAAAAGATAATCTGATTCAAGGCACCAAAAACAGCGATATCGCTAATAATTTATGGATGATGTATGCCCGCGTCGCGTTAAATGACACCCATACGCGTTCCTTGCCCGGTCAGGCGCCGATGCATATCAGCTGGGCTTCCCTTGTCGGTAAAAGCCAGCATATTACAACGGTCAATACGCCGATTAAGATATGGACAAGTTATAATAATTCTTATCCTGTGGTTCGTTTATACAAGATTCCGCAAGAAGTGTTCTCTGCCGATGTGCTTAGCGCCCGCCGAGGATTATCGACATTCTATGGGAAGGGTTACGGCACCCCTGAAGCGGTAATCACCTTATTATCACCTCCGGGCGAAGATTCAGGGTCATTCTTGGCGATCCAGCGTCTGTATCCTTATGTTGAATCCACGCATGTGGATTGGCTGTATTTGGAATGGGGACGGCCATCTCTCTATGAAGAATCGATTGTTCCGACAGAAAGCCGTTACACCTTTAACGTGGTGCGTTTCCTGCTAGACCGCGGGCAGTATGAAGTCTTCCTTAATCCAAATGTCGGTTTTGATATTAAGTTTACCCATTTGGACATGTTCATGCATTATTTGATTGGGATTAATGTCGTGCTACTTTTCTTAAGTATGCCGGCCTTGCTTGGCTTCTCGGCCTTTGTTTACTTACGGCCATTCTTGTTTTTTGTGCCCTTGACCATTGCCCTGACAACGGCGGTGACCTTGGCGAATTTATACCGACATATCCGTAATACGGGAAGTTTCTGGTTAGCGTCGTATATGACCATCGTCGACATTATCCAAGGATGGGCCTTCTTTGCTTCGATGCACGTTGATTTCGCCAAGGCCGCGATTAATGCGTCGCGCGAGAAATTCCGCTTTATTAACACCAATCGTAAGGTGTCGTTAGGGGATGAGTCTTATGCGCGCAGGGAAGAAAAAGTCGGCGGCATGAACTGGAGTTTAAAGAAAGCTATGCCTGTCGGCGCCGCAGAACGTAAGGGCATGCCGCTTAACTTTCCTGTTGGTGTATTGGGCTTGGCAGCGTTTATGTTTGGTGCAGTGACAATGATACCAAATGGCGTTTGGTTTACCTTGGCATATTTAATTACCGCCTTGGCCATTTTGAACAGGACCTATATTTTTAATGCCTTTGTTAAAAAGGATAAACAAGGTAATTTAGCTTATGCCTATGGGTCTAATCATTGGGCTGTTTTTAATGTTAAGAATATTGGCCGCCGAGCGAAATTGTCTTGGAAGGCGTTGCAAGATTATCGTAGTTCAAACCAGACGGCCAGGAGCGAAGAGCGTGAGATTAAAGCGTTCATGCCAGTTCAGAATGCCAGTGCCCAGGCGGATCCAACACGCAGCGCACCAGCCTCCGCACCTGCGGCGGTGACGGCGGCTGTACCACCAGCAAATCATGAGAATGGTTTTGAGCCGATCTCAACGCAAACCCTGGCTAATATTAATGTCGGCCGCTATCGGTTATCAAGATCCACCCAAAATAATGAGCAGTACCAAGCAGAAGTCGATGAGCAGATTAAGAACAGTATCGACAATAAAAATTTTATAATCAATAACCCGCACGCATTGAATGAATTCTATCGATTGAAAAGAGAACAGCATAACCGCGGATTGGAAAATATCTTCATTTTCTTAAGCACACCGCCTACAGAAGGACTTATCGCCATTATTGGACGGATTAGGGATGTTATTGACCAAGCAGGGGCTGGGCCTTTCATGAGATATGTTAATCTTAATGAACTTCAAATCAGCCTGGCCTTTCTGGCCCAGAGCTATCGTCTTGACGTGAACTTACAGAATTTACTGCCGTTGTTTGAGGGGTTAAGGGCGCAATTAGGGCCTGTTTCCTATCAGGTGGTAGGCCCGCGCCTCATGCCGGATTTGACCATCCTTTTTGAACTGCGCCCATTGACTGATGATGTATTAAGTTTCCGTAAAAAAGTACAGGAAAATATCCTGCAGAATCCTTCTGATTTAAGGCATACGGCCAATATCGTCAACATCCATTATGCCACCATTGGTTATGTCCGAGGCGCATCAGCGGAACAATTGCGCGCTATCGACGAAGAATTAGCCGAGATTAGAAGAGGCCTCGAAGTAAGTCCCGTGACGATTACCGCGGACAAGATCAATTTAGGACGTTCATACAACCGGGTGCAGCAGGAAAAAATCACCCGTCCGCTGGCACCCCAGGCAGTTGCTCACCGTTTTAATATTATCGACCAGCAAAGATTGGCTGATGAAGGATATGGCCTAACAGTTGACGCTGTAAGAAGGTTATACGCGCATTTTTATCCCAATGATACCTCAATGGCAGGCATTATTGAATTTTACATAGCCACGCGTTTTCAGGATGGCAGCGTCGCCTGGTTTGAAGGCTTAAACAAAAACGACCCGACAAGACATTTATATGAAATACTGCTTACATTAAACTACACACCCTTGCAAGCCCGCACCGTTATCGAACATGTCCTAACCCACGAAGCACAATCGACAGAATTAGCAGGCCTCCAAGCCCAGCGAGAATTGATTGAAGGGGAATCAGTGACGCATCCGTTTAAACCCAGAAGAATTAATATTTATTCTGTCGGGAAGCTTATATTAGTTTCATTGCTTGGAGTCGTGTTATTTTCTATGCCTGTTTCTGCTAATGAATTAATGAATATTTTTGCACCAGAAATAAACGTTACATCGTCCGTTTTATTTCAAACAGTAACAACAGCCTGGTTAGTTGCTTCATTATTTGTTTATGGAATTATGCGCCAACGTTTGTCTGAATTAAACGTTGAGAACTTTGCGCTGATTAAAGGAATACAGGTATCGATGGTTCCCAAGATTGTAAGATTTGCAAAAGTACTTAGATTCCTATTTGATTTTACATTGAGGAAGAAAAATCCTAATACTGTCCGCCAACGAAAGCGTTTGGGAGGGACTGTGGGTAATATGCTGGATGATTTTCGCAGAATGAATAAGTTGCCAGTCTGGGATAAGTCGTTGAAGAATGTGGTGCGCGTTATATGGCAATGGGCGAAAAGTAAATGGTTGATAGGTATTATTCTAACCTTCATCAGCGCTTCGATGGTTCTTGCCGCGGATCCTGATGTTGACGCCAGAGAAACCAATCTAAAAGGCGTGTATGCAGCGTTAGGAATATACTTACTGCTTAACCTTATTGCTATCAGGGAAGGGTGGCAGAATTGGAAATTGTTTAGCCAGGAGAAATCCAAGAAGCATTTGTTTAAACCCGGAAAGCTAAACATGTATATTATCGGGGTTTTATCGCAAATTTTATTTTGGATTGATTTGCGCCGCAGCAAGAACCGCTTGACGGCACTTTTAAGAGGGCTAGTCCGCGGACTATTAGATGGGCAATTAACCTTCCTTTACAAGCGTGCGCGCCAGCATATTGAGCGATACCCTAAAGAACATCAAGAAATTATCCATCGAAGGAATGTACTCTTGGTTTATGACTACGATCAAGATGATAATGTGGGACGATTGATTATTCGCCCAACCTATGACCGGCTTGAAGAAACTTGGCAGGTACATAACGACACATGGATTAAGATCGACGTCAATGAAATGATGGCGGATTGGCAAGTCAGGGCACAGGTTGAGAACCATGTGTATGGGCATTTTATTCAAGAAATCCTGGTGTTTGAGACTGCCTCTGAAGCAAATATTAATTTAAAGCGGGCGTATATTTTAAATGTTATCTGGAGCACGCTTATCAATATTGATGTGAATTTATTGAAGAGGATAGAAAATTGGGATTTGGAGGGGACGCGGCTTGAGAGTTTGAGGAGATTGACAAATAATTTTACATTAGATGGCGTGGTTGATTTTCCACGGGGGGACGGTGATTATAAAACGTTAAAGATTGTTCCCTATGCCGTCGGCATTCCTTTTGCAGTTGGAAAATTAAATGAGGGAGAACAATTAAGGAACGCCGCGTATTTGATTAATGGCAATAAGGCGGATTTCAGAAAATATGTAAAATCATTAGTCAGCGCGCAGGCATTACAGGCAAAAGCCATGGGCCGGGGTGTTAAAATATTGACCTATAGTCCGCCTACGGCGAAATTTATGCACGAGTTTTTTAATGCTCAACAGTTAAGTGGTATTATTCCAAAAGGCAGGCATGCGCGTGCTGATGCGATCATGATGTACTACAGCGAGGATGTCGTCAGTATTCTGCTTTTTAACCCACGCCAGAAACGTATTTTAAGTGACGCTGAAATTGGCGCAGTAATTAATCAGGGTTTAGCCTCACACCCCAATTTAGTTAATACCGCGGAAAATATTATCCGCCTGCTTAAGGCCTTCCCCATTCCAATTCACCGTTTGACCTTTATCACCAGCGCCACGCAGAACATGGTCCAGTTAATACCCGCCAGTCTCGACGGTGCCTGTGACATGGTTATCCGTCAGACCCATTCAAATTTGAGCATCGCTGATACAGCAGAGATTATTAGAAAAATAAAACAGCTCATCGTCAATAGCGAAGCCACTGTTTCCCCATTTACGGAGATTCATGGCGACGGTGGCGTAAAGATGCTTTTGCGCGACAGCAAAAATTATCCTGTTGATGAGTTAAAGGGTGTTGATGCAAGCATTATTAAACGCAATGTCCGTTTATTGGCGGAGGTCTTGGGGTTAGATGCACTACGCTGGGAAGACTTAGTGAATGAGGAAGGCATCACCCCAAGGGTTGCTGTCTTAGGGGATGATCCGGGAAATTCGTTTAAACTGTCTGTTGGCGCAGAAGCAATTATGGTTGCGATGCCGCAAGATTCAAAAGTTAAATACATCATAACACCAACCACCGGCAATCAAGGCATTGCAGTCAGCATGATCGTTCAAAAGATCAATCAAAAATTAGAAGAACGCAAAGATGCGCGCCGTGTGATTGCCCGCATTTATATCGGACGCAATACCCCTTCAGCAAAACGCGAGGCGATGAAAATGTATGGGGCAGAAATCATCGAGCGCGAAGAGGGCCAGCCTTTATTTGAAAATTACAATGAAGCATTTATCGCCGCGGAGAAATTCGCCAAGCAAAGGGGCGATGAAATCTATTTTGTATACCACGGTGATGATAAGGCAATTTATTCTTATGCCGCCTTAGGCTGGCGTATTTTGTCTAGTTATGAAAAAGCGTATGGAGGCAGTCTAGAGGGTCAGGCCATATTTGTTCCCGCCGGTGCTGGCGGCTTGGCGGCTGGGATTGTCATGGCCGCGCGCAAAAGATATGGCCGTAACATTAAGATTTTCCTAGTACAGACCGGCCGCACCCAGCATGGCTGGCTGTCCTTTAAAGAGGGCAGAGTCATTCAATATGTGGATGAATATCCAGATAAACTTGACGAAGATGGCATTGACACCAAGGAATTTGAAGCAGAGGCGTTTAATATCATGTATAACTCCGTTGATGCTCTTCTGCTCGTCGACCCAAGCGATATTCCTGCCGCAAGAGGTATGTACGCCACTTACGGCATTAAAGCTGAAGGAGCCAGCGTTATTCCATATTTAGCTTTCAGCGCAATGAAAGCATTGTTAGCAGAGCAAGGCATCCGCAGTGCGGTATTGATTTCCACGGGGAGCAATATTGACAGCGCAACCATTAAAAGAGATATGACGGCATATTTAAATGGTTTGTCAGCAAATGCGAATAATGATTTACAACCCGCACCAGAAGGACCTGTGACTAAGTTTAGAATATTAAGTAAACGTAAATTAGCAAAATTTTTTGGCAGTGTGGTTATTATGCTTCTTATATCTTTACCTGCTTTTGCTCAAGCTGCATCTAGTGCTGTTGATTTATTAATGGAAGGAAATATATTAGGTGTATTTAAAGTAGCATTTGCTCACGCCGCGGGGATTGTTTATGGAAGCATATTAATTATTTCTTTAGTGTACCTTTCGCTTCTAAACCATAAAAGAACAGCATTGACAAGTGAAGAATACTTCTTGTTGGCAAAAGATAGTGTGGCTAAGAAAATATTTCCTGCATTAAATAGAGCTTTACAAAATTCTTTTCTTTGGTCCCAATTAAATTTAATCATTAATAAAGTTAGAAACATAAGTCATCTCCTGCGGATATTAATGGGAGGTGGTAGTTCAAAATTCAGTTTGGGGGAAGCTGTTTCAAGCGCCCTTAAATTAGCTCCACGCTTTGCCCTTGTCAATTTCCTTATTTTAATAGCCTTAACAGAGCCTGTTTTAGCTCAGTCGGTATCCATGTTTCAATTGAGCGATCAAAATCTTTTTTTCAATTCAAGGATAATTTCAGCGTTTGGGTTTTTGCTTCTTTCAGTCGGAGCCCTTGCTTTAGCCTTGCTTAGCATCTATATCATGCTAAAGAAGCCCGAATTCATTAAGTTTGTTAAAGAGTTATTAAAACTTGCCATCTCTCATCTGGTCATCCTGGTGAGGAATTTGTTTAACTGGAAGATCTATGAAAAGCTGACGGCGGACCGATTAACATCGATAGTTCGGCTTGGGGATTTTAAAGTTGAGATCCGCACGGGAGGCACTACGTCTATCGACATTAATATTTTTCCAACCCCCTCTAAGAAAGACGCCTTGATTGAGTTTATTGTTTCAAGTGGATTAAAGGCAGTGAATGGCATATTTTTTGGCAACGAAACCCATCCGGGGGGAAGAGACAGTGTCGTCGCTGATATAGAAGGGATGACGGTCTTTGGGGTGGATGCACATCAAGACA
>CAZCHB010000062.1:4554-9790 GCA_964498235.1 uncultured Planctomycetales bacterium | reverse complement strand
GCTATCACCGTCTTTTACGTTCAAAAGCCGCACTTGGAAATAATTAGCAAAATAATCTTTTGCCGCTGAGAAACAAAATATCCGTAACCTTATAGTATCAATGACTTTAACGCTTAAATAAAGTTAAGCCACACTCTTGCGCGACGTGTTTATAAAGTCCATACTTTATATATGAGGCAGTATTTAAAAGGATATATTAGCCTAGTCTTAATTGGGGGACTCTTAGGTGCTAGTGTCCAGCCTGTTAGGGCTCAGGAGTTACTATTGCCTAAACTTGGAATAATGGTGCAGCTAAGCTCTGCCCATAATCCGCCGATGTTAAAAGGCATCAAGGTCCATCCAGCTGACCCATTCAAATTTGAATTTGTGTTGGATCAAGGAGATATTGATACGCCAACCAGGGGACATGTCCCGTATTTCAGGGACGTGTCCTCAAGCACAATGCCAAGCGAAGTAGTAATGAATGTGAAAGCAACCCAGAGGCAAAAAGCTGATGCCTTAAAGACTGAAGCCAGCAAATTAATAAAATACTTCCTAGCCGCCCTAACCGTCCCTGAAAAAGACCTCTGGGTCAACTTAAGCCCATATGAAAAAGACCGCATTGTTCCTGATGCCTTTGGCCAAACTGAAATGGGAAGGGATCTGCTGGCTCAAGACTATCTCTTGAAACAAATCACCGCATCCTTGATGTATCCAGAAGGAGAAGTGGGAAAGAAATTCTGGAAGAAGATCTACGAAGAATCAGCCAAGAGATTTGGAAATACGAATGTTCCAGTTAATACTTTTAATAAAGTCTGGATCGTTCCTGAAAAAGCAGTGGTGTATGAAAACATCAAAAACGGCACTGCCTATGTGGTAGAGTCCAGATTAAAAGTCATGCTTGAAGAGGATTATTTAGCAACAAAGCGAGCGGGTGACGCGAAGGCGGAGCCCTTCTCCGCCCGCAGCGCCAGCGAGGACGGAGGAGGTGCCGCAGCGGCAGGACCCGCTCATGTCGCAACGAAGAAAGGCAATACAGCAGATAGCACGCAAAGTATCATTAGAGAAATAATCATACCCGAACTAATCAAGGAAATTAACCAAGGCCAAAACTTCGCTCAGTTAAGACAAGTCTACAATTCATTAATCCTTGCTACTTGGTACAAGAAGAAAATTAAACAGAGCATTCTAAATCAAGTCTATTCAGACAAGAACAAGATAAAAGGAACCGAATATAATACATCTATTACAACCCCACTGCCAACCAGGGGACATGTTCAAGCCAGAACAACAAGGAACGTGTCCCCAAGCACATTGCCAAACGAACTAGGGTTGACTACGAAAGCACCCCAGGGAAACAACCTTAACGATGTTGAAGCCATCTACCGCAATTACCTAGAATCATTCAAAAAAGGTGCTTACAATTTTATTAAAGAAGAACAAGATCCTGTCACTAAAGCAATGATTCCAAGGAAATATTTTTCAGGGGGGATGGGGTTCGCAGGGAATATGGCCATGATCACCATATCTAATCGACAAGATGCAATGAAGATTATTGGAACTACCGTAGCTTCACTACTTCTTTTATCAATTTCTATTTTACCGGCCAGCGCAGAGGTGAAACCTTCTGCGTTTCAGGCAATGCCTGAAATAAAAGCATTTCCTGATGATTCTTCGCGTAGAAATTTTGCCGGCCAAGGTCAGTTGCCTAATACGCGTGACGTGATGCAGCAATTGACTTTTATGGCCTTAACCGGAGGAGGCGATATAACAGTTGAGTTCCGTCCAAGGAAAGATGTTGCCAGTAATTTCATTGTGCCTCAATTAAGAAATAATCAGGAAAAAAGATACCATCATTTCATATTACCTGAAGATCTTAATATAAATGAACTTTATAGTTTGATGGAAAAATTAAAAGAGTTGCCAGTGGGCAGAGATACAAAATTGGCATCGATGTTTGAAGGAGAAATTTCACCCTTACCTTCTTTAAAGACTTTTGTTGCTCAACAGATTGATGAAGGCAGTTTAATGGGCGCGCAAGCGGGAGCCGTGGCCGTCGACTTAGCTAAGAAAGCACGACAGGAGCTAAATGCATTATTGTATTTTCGGGGAGTGCAAATGTTTGCCCAAGGATTAAAGGATATTGATGTAGATTCTCTTGCTAAAGGATTAGCTTATAAAAAAAGAACGGGTAATGCTGAGGCTGTTGCTATAGAGGAACAAAGGATCATTAAGCTAATTGTCAGCAGGCTTCTTCAATTTAAAGGATGGCAATCCCATCTTGGTTTGGAAAGCTCACCTAATTGGGCACTAGAGACAAATGAGTTTAGTTGTGTATTTCGTAGTGCTGTAGCCGCATATTATCTTGAAAAAATAGGTATTAAGGTAGCATCTGTTTCTGTTCATCAGTGGGCTCCTCAATTAAAAAATATAGGGCATAACTTATTGGTCGCAGCATTGAGTAACGGGAGCAATTATTGGGTAGAGCCTTCTTATTCTATTAAAAATACAAGAGAAGCAATGTTATCTAGGCAAGCCTTTAATACGAAAGGTGTCGTGACTTTACAAGACCAGAATTATAGGTTAGTTTCAATATCAGATTGGAAGAAGGGCTTACTTGCTAGTTTTTTGAATAATCTGGGTAATGCCGTAGGTTCTTCTGAATCTTCATATAAAGAAGAATTGTTACAATCTTCAATAGAGCTAAATACTTTCGAGGACTGGCCCCATCTCAATTTAGGGGCTTTGTATTTTGATAAAGGCAAATACCAGAAAGCCATCGAATATTTTAAACGAGCGATTAAAATAAATCCGAAAAGAGCATCGTCATGGAATTACATGGGTGCTGCTCATATATTTACTGGTGATCTTGACATTGCTGAAGATGAGTTAGAGAGGTCCATCGGTTTAGATAAGAATGCATTCTGGCCAAATTATAATTTAGGTTTAATCCATCTTCGTCAACTAAATATCGAGGGTGGACTTCGATTAGTTGACAAGGCAATTCAATTAGGTCTTTCAGGCATTGATATTCAAAAAGATTTGATGCCTGTCAGAGAGAAGGTCAGTGGCGCTGATTTGAAATTGCTAGATGATTTTATTGAGTTTGTGAGAAAGAAGAAGTTGGATAAGGCGATGATAAACGAAGCAACACCTACGCAATTAGGGAAATCTTTTAAAATAAACAACACTAATGATCAAGTCATGTCCTCAACACGTGCGGATGGCAAGGCCACGGGAAGCGATTTAGGCGGTATCGACCTTTCCTCCGACAAATTTCTGCAACTCAACAATGACGGCCAAGGGGCAATTCAATTTAAGATTGATCCAGTCATGCTCAAACAACTTCAAGATGCCCCAGGTTTGATTCCTCAAATTATCGACGTGAATAGCACGCCCGATTTACGTAGTTTTCTGGGCATTGCTGACAATCCTTTAAAATAGAGGCCTGTCTCCTATTTTTATGGGTGTTGTTGTCTCTAAAAAATAATCGACAATATGTCCTTTTACGTCTAAGATATCCGAATTCTATATTATATAGATATTTGTATTTTCTGAACGTTATGATTTTAGTGAGTTAAATATTTTTGGCTGGGCCGCCAAAAATATTTATAAATTCACACAGGCTAACTTGGTGTTCGCCCTGACATTCAATTTATCAGCGGTGATCCTGTCGGCTAATGAACAAATTGAACGTCAAAACGGGCTCCACAAGTTAGGTGTTCATTTATGGAAATCGGTATTGTCGGCTTGCCCAATGTTGGTAAGTCATCGTTATTTAACGCATTGACCGGCGCGCAGGCGGCGGCGGAGAATTTTCCTTTTACAACCATTGAACCAAACGTCGGCGTAGTGCCCCTGCCGGATGGGCGGATGGAAGTTTTTGCCAAGGAATGGGGATCGCAGAAGCTTGTGCCGGCGGGTATTCGGTTTGTAGATATTGCAGGTATCGTCAAAGGAGCTTCTGAAGGTGAAGGATTAGGAAATAAATTCTTAGCGAATATCCGCTCGGTGGATGCGATCGCGCATGTGGTGCGTTGTTTCAAAGATGATAATGTTGTTAATGTTATGAGTGAGCTTAACCCTGGCGAAGCGGCAGATATTATTGAGACGGAATTATTATTGGCGGATATCCAGCAGGCCCAAAAGGCGCTTGAGAAATGGATGAAGACAGCCAAAAGCGGGGACGCCGAAGCTAAGAAACGAGTTGAAGTGCTCAATGTCCTTGTCAAAGGGTTTAATGAAGGAAAACCTGCCCGCAATCAAGGGCTTCCCTTGGAGGACTATGCTGAGTTTCAGTTCTTAACAGGTAAACCATTATTGTATGTGGCAAATACCGACGAGGGAGAGGCTGATCCGCTCTTGCTTAAGCCTTTGCAAGAGCGCGCGGCTAAAGAAGGCGCCGCCCTCATTACATTATGCACCAAGCTTGAAGCAGAAATTGTCCAGCTTCCTCCGGAAGAACGTGCGGAATACTATCAGGCCGCAGGCATTGCCTCACCTGGATTGGCACGATTAGCGCAAGCCGGAAAGGAATTGCTTGGTCTTACGTGTTTTTTTACCGCCGGTCCTCAAGAAGTCCATGCGTGGCTTATCCCTAAAGGAACACGGGCAGTGAAAGCGGCGGGAAAAATTCACAGTGATATCGAACGTGGCTTCATACGTGCGGAGATTTATAAATATGATGATTTGGCAAAGCTTGGCAGTTATAAGGCTCTTCAGGAAAAAAACTTGGTGACGCTTGAAGGTAAAGATTATATTATGCAGGACGGCGACGCTGTGCATTTTAGGTTTAGCGTTTAGTAGTATTGTTGGTGATAAGTGGTTGATGGATGTGTTTTACTTTTTCATAAATAGAATAAAAGAACTATGTTAGAGCATTTGCGCAAAGAATTAGATGAACTCGCCCAGAGGCTGGCTGGCCTAAGGGGGTATCTTTGACATTGCCGGCAAAGAAAAGATTATCGCGGATATTCAGGCGCAGATGACCCAAGGCGGTTTCTGGGACAATCAGGCGCAGGCGAATAAGATTATGCAGGAACTTAAGGGCCTCAAGAATATCGTGGATCCTTTTTATGATTGCATGAGGCGCACGGCTGATGCTAAAGAAATGTTAACAATTTCCGCCGATGATGAAGGCATGTTAACTCAGATTGACGCAGAGATTAAGGCGGTATCCTCGATCACTGAAGGTATAGAACTTGAGGCCATGTTAGCGGGGCCGTATGACAATAATAACGCCCTGTTAAGCATTAAT
>CAZCHB010000062.1:2896-4544 GCA_964498235.1 uncultured Planctomycetales bacterium | reverse complement strand
CGGGGGTAATGCGGGTGCCGGCGGGACAGAGTCATGCGACTGGGCAAATATGTTGTTCCGCATGTATGGGCGTTTCTGCGAACGGCGTGGATTTAAGTATGAGGTCATTGATTATTTAGGCGGGGAAGAAGCGGGTATCAAAAGCGCCACCTTGCAGATCAGCGGCGAAAAAGTTTACGGGTACTTAAAATCTGAAAAAGGGGTGCATCGGCTGGTTCGTATTTCGCCCTTTGACTCTAATAAGCGCCGGCATACGTCCTTTGCCTCAGTTGAAGTGATCCCAGTCATTGAAGATGAGGCGGAAATCGCGATTAACCCGGATGAATTGCGCATTGATGTATACCGTGCCTCTGGTCCCGGCGGCCAGGGGGTTAACACCACCGATTCCGCGGTACGCATCACTCACTTACCGACGGGATTAGTGGCGCAGAGCCAGAAAGAACGTTCACAATTGCAAAACAAGATGCAGGCGATGAAGGTCTTGCGGGCTAGGCTTAATGAGATAAAAATACGCCAGCAGGAAGAAGTGTTAAATAAAGAAGCCGGTGATAAGCAAAAAATTGAATGGGGCAGTCAAATCCGCTCATATGTCCTGCAGCCTTATATCATGGTTAAGGACTTGCGCAGTGGTGTCGAGTCTGGCAACGCGGATAAAGTTCTCGACGGTGACATTGACCAGTTTATAGAAGGATATTTAAGGACCAAGCCCGAGGATCGGGATAAGCGGTTAAAAGAAAAAATTCAGGAAGATTAATCTAAGTGGAGAGCGTATGTTTGATTTTCTAATCCGTAAAGGTGTAGTGTCTTCAGCGCAGGGGCACATTGAGAAATTAACCCCTAAGGTGCAGGTGCACATCCATCCCGAGGCCCCGCTTCCCTCGATTAGTTTGGTTAAGAAATTAGCCGGCCGTGCCGCGCAAATCTGCGCGCTGGAGCCTGCTATCAGCGCGCTTTCCGATGAGCAATTAAAAGTAAAGACGCAGGAATTCAAAGAAGTCATTACCCGTCATATTTCTAAAATTAAATCTGAATTTGAAGAGTTAACAGAGAAACACCGCCGAGCACAATCTGCGGCTGAGCGTGAAGCATTAACGGATGAATTAAAGCGTGTTAGTGCACTGCTCTTTGAGGCCAAGCAAAAAGCCCTCGATGAGGTGTTGAATGAAGCGTTTGCTGTCGTGCGTGAAGCGGGAAAACGTGTAAGGGGCATGCGCCATTTTGATGTCCAATTAGTCGGAGGGATGGTCTTGCATCAAGGCGGTATTGCCGAAATGACGACGGGAGAAGGTAAAACCTTGGTAGCTACATTGCCGGCGTATGTAAACGCGTTAACAGGTGACGGCGTCCATGTGATTACGGTTAATGATTATTTAGCGCACCGTGACCGCAATTGGATGGGGCCTATTTATGAATTCTTGGGGTTGACGGTCGGCTGTATTCAGCACGACATGAACCCGCGTGACCGTCAGGCCGCCTACGCCGCTGACATTACCTATGGGACGAATAACGAGTTTGGTTTTGATTACCTGCGCGACAATATGGTTTCATTCAAAGAAGAGATGGTTCAGCGCGGCCATGCCTTTGCCATTGTCGATGAAGTCGACAGTATTTTAGTTGATGAAGCGCGTACCCCCTTGATTATCTCTGG
>CAZCHB010000062.1:0-2886 GCA_964498235.1 uncultured Planctomycetales bacterium | reverse complement strand
GCACGGACAAATATTATAAAGCTCATCAAATTTCCCTGCAGTTAAAAGGGCGCCGCGTGACGGAGAATCAGGAAATTGATGCTAAGCACAAAGGGGAAGATTTATCGGTTGGTTTTGATTATGTCGCCGATGAGAAAAATAAATCGGTGGCCTTGACCGAAGCTGGAGAAGAAAAAGCCGCGCAGATGTTTGGGGTCAAGAACCTGCATGAGATTGATACGGTCGAGTACCGCCATCACGTGATCTGTTCCATCAGGGCCAAAGAATTTTTTAAGAACGATGTCGATTATGTGGTTAAGGAAGGAAAGGTCATCATTGTCGATGAATTTACCGGGCGTATGATGCCCGGCCGCCGCTGGTCAGACGGCCTGCACCAAGCCGTTGAAGCAAAAGAAGGCATCCGCATTGAGCGCGAGAACCAGACATTGGCGACCATCACCTTCCAGAATTATTTCCGCATGTACGGCAAGCTCTCAGGGATGACCGGGACGGCATACACGGAAGCCAATGAGTTTAAGCAAATTTATAATTTAGATGTCGTCGTTATTCCAACAAATCGTCCGTTGTCACGCAAGAACCACCCGGATTGCATTTATAAGTCGCAAGCAGAGAAATACAACGCGGTCGTCGAAGATATAGCCGCGGCCAATGCCAAAGGACAGCCAGTCTTGGTCGGGACAATCTCTATTGAGAAATCAGAATTATTATCAGCCCTTTTGCGTAAAAAGGGGATTGTGCATCAAGTCCTTAACGCTAAATACCATGAGATGGAAGCGCATATCATTGCTCAGGCGGGGCGTTATAAAGCAGTGACGATTGCCACCAACATGGCTGGCCGCGGGACAGACATCATGTTAGGCGGTAATGCGGAATATTTAGCACGGGCGTTAGCCGCACAGAATAATAAGAATGCTAAGAAAGAAAACCCCGAAGAAGGTTTTGACCAATTTATCGCGCAATTTAAAGAGCAGGTGTCCAAGGAAAAAGAATTAGTCTTGTCCGCCGGCGGTTTGCATGTGATTGGGACAGAGCGCCATGAATCCCGCCGTATTGATAATCAATTGCGCGGCCGCTGCGGCCGTCAAGGCGATCCTGGTGCTTCACGTTTTTATGTGTCTTTACAGGATGATTTAATGCGTTTGTTTGCTTCTGAACGTATTACCATGGTCATGGAAAAGTTAGGCATGGAAGAAGGACAGGCGATTGAATCACGCATGGTTTCAGGCGCGCTTGAAGTGGCCCAAAAACGCGTTGAGAATTATAATTTCGAAATCCGTAAGCAATTGCTTGAATATGACAATGTCATGAATAAACAGCGCGAGGTGATTTATTCCCTGCGCCGGTCGATCTTAGAAGGTGAGAACCTAAAAGACGTTGTCCTTGATGCGATTGCTTCTTCTTCTGATGATTTGGTTGACCGTCATTTTGCGTTATCCACGGAAGGCGAACAGAGCTTAGAGCCATTAGCAGAAGAGTTGCTGGCCAAATTTAATTTAGACATTAGTTCGATTAAAGCTAATCTGGCTGATGCTAAACCACTCGAGATTAAAGATCACATTGTTGATCTGTTAATGAAGGCTTACGATGCCAAGGAAGCTCAATTAACGACTGAGATAATCCGCCGGATGGAGCGCATGGTGCTCCTGCATGTCATTGATACCAAGTGGAAAGACCATTTACATGCTATGGACCATATTAAAGATGGGATTGGGTTGCGGGCCTTAGGCCAGCGTGATCCCTTGGTTGAGTATAAGAAGGAAGGCTTCGCGATGTTTAAAGGCATGTATACCTCCATCCATCAGGAAGTCGCTACGTTAATGTTTAAACTCGAACCGCCGCCGGAAGCCGCGCGTCCAAGGGCTGTTTTTAATACGACCGATGCTAAGGCTATTCATCAGGAGTTTGCCAGCCTTCCAAAAACGGCGCCTGATTCAGCGCCGCAAGAATTTCAAACGCGCCAGTCTGCGCCGCAGGCTATCATGCCCCAGCGCGCGGAGGATAAGGTCGGCCGTAATGATTTATGTCCTTGCGGCAGTGGAAAAAAATACAAAAAATGCCACGGACAATAGCGGCAGTTGTTTTATCAGCCGTACTTTTAATTATTGCTTACCCTCAACTTGATTGGGCGCCGCTCGCATGGGCCGCCTTTATCCCTGTATTATTAATTCTAGATGGAAAAAGCTATAAAGCTTCATTTGGCTGGTTCTATTGTCTAGGTTTTATTTTTTTCAGCGGTACCCTCGGCTGGTTTATTTATGTCACCTATCCGGGTGCCTTCCTGCTTATTGCCTATCTGTCCTTGTATTTTGCCTTATTTGGATTAGCCGTCAGGTTTTTTAGGCCGTTTTCTCCTCTATCAAGAATTTTTGTATTACCGTCGGTGTGGGTGCTTCTTGAATTTATCCGCTCCCATGCCCTTAGTGGTTTTGGATGGGTCCTGCTTGGGCATTCCCAGTATAAGAATGTACTGATAGCGCAGATAGCAGATATTACCGGCGTATATGGTGTATCGTTTTTAGTGATGATGGTAAATGTTCTCGTCGTTGAAAGTTTCAGATGTGTTGACCTTAAGAAAGTCCGCCAAGCTCAAATCATTGTTATTGCCTCCTTATGCGCAGTTTTATCCTATGGATTCTGGACAGTCGCGCATCCGATGCAATTATCGACGGTCAAGGTGGGGGTTGTTCAGCCTAATATCCCTCAGGACATGAAATGGGATGAAAAATTACAGTCGTGGATTGTGCAGGAAACACTCAAGCTTACGGAGAAGCTTAAAAAAGAAGATCCGGATCTCGTGGTATGGCCTGAGACTTCACTGCCCGGCGTGTTTAGTGAAGCGCCCTTCTTAGTTAAAGCCATTAAGTTGTCCGCCGTGAAGATGCACAC
>CAZCHB010000061.1:0-9871 GCA_964498235.1 uncultured Planctomycetales bacterium | reverse complement strand
CACGTAATCAATCTCATGCGATAAATCAAAAACAACGCCGCCGCCAAGCTCCTTGCGCGCTGAATACACCTGCGTGTGATCCCGTCCCGGTCTCCACGTCGGTAAATAGGAGGCCGCCTCCACCTTCATGTGCAGACAGGGACGTTCTTCTATCATTTGCTTTAAATGGATAATGACCGGATGAAAGCGAAGGACATAGGCCACATAACTTGTCAGCCGTTCTTTGATAACTAAACAATTTAGCTCATCTAATCCCTCAACACTTGCCCCTACCGGTTTCTCAATAAATAACGCCATTTTACGTTTCGCGCATTCAAGCGCTGTCGGAATATGCATTGACGTTGGGTTCGTGATGAAAGCGGCATCAGGTTTTACATGATCAATGGCTGACCAATCAGCCAATTCACGGATATCCAAATCACTCTCGCCAGCATGACCAAGACGGCTGCGCAGGGCAAAAAGCTCATGATCTTTTGTTTTTAACAAAAGCTGGGCATGACGCCGGCCGATTGACCCTAAACCAAAAAAAATAATTTTCAAATTAACCGCCTAGAATTTTAATGGCTTTTTGATACTCGTCCCACTGCCCAATATCAATCCACGACTGTTCATGCACGGGGAATGCCCCAACCTTATACCCTTGTGCTTTAGCTTTGCTGATTAATTCCGTCATGTTAAACGGAACGTCAGGGGGAACCAACTCTAATAGGGCTTTATTAAGAATGTAAATGCCCGTATTGATTAACAAATCATATTCGGGTTTCTCGGTAATGCTCTTTAAGGTGCCTTGCTGTTCTATTTCACAAACACCATAAGGGATCACATAATGACGGCAGCAAACCACCAAGGTCAAGTCATAATGATGTTCCTGATGAAATTTAAGGATCTCGCCGTATTCCGCATTAACAATCACGTCGCAATTTGTCACCAAGAACGGATCTTTAATATGTCCGGGAAGCAGTTTGATACCGCCCACTGTTCCTGACGCTACTTTCTCCTGAACATAGTGTATGTCATAGGAAAGTTTTGCTTCATCTATGTAAGATTTAATCATTGCGGCTTTATGATTTAAAACTAAGAAAAATTGATTCATCCCATGTTCATACAACTTGTCCATGATAATTTCTATCACCGGTTTCTCCCCGATGGGAATGAGCGGCTTAGGTAGAATGCGGGTAAAAGGATCAAGGCGCGTGCCCTTGCCCCCTGCCATAATGACGACTGGAATATCAATCTTCTGGACAACGCGCGGGGTACTGCCGTCAAAGACACGGTCCCATGTCAGGGCGTCAATGACCTTCTTATTATGATCAACGACTGGAACCGATTCGATCTTAAATTCAAGCATCAGGGCCTTAACATCATCTAAATCATATTCCGCAAAAACAAATTTAGGATTATGGTTACAAATCTTTATCACCTGTACATCTAAAGAACCTTCCTGTAAGATCCATTTGCGTATATCTCCGTCGCTAAGCACCCCGGCCAAAACATCGCCTTCTGTAACGATATAAACTTCCTTATGCCCCGCAGTGCTCATTAAGCGCATCGCCGACTTGACTGACTTATCGGGTTTAATCAACATGGATAAATAACTCAATGCTTGCTCCTTTTTATCAGAAAATCAGCAATGACCTCTGCCACTGTCCGTATTTGAAGGGGTGAATAACGTTCATCTACGGGAATGGATATGGCTTGATGATACAAGACATTCGTCAGGCCGAAAACAACCGGCCAATGAACCGGCAGAAAAATATTCTGACGGAATAAAAATTCACGTAAATCATCCCGGCCTGCCTTTAATGATAAAACATAAAAAGAATAATAATCCACCTTATGCAAAATACCCCACGGCTTTAAATATCGATCAAGGATCTTATAGCGCGCACTGCGTTCTGCTTGGGCCTGTGCCAAACCTGAATACAGCCTAGGTAATAAATTAACACTCATCATACTGACCCGGCGGGGTGTTTTCTGCAAATCAAGACATCTTTCTGCTTGTTTAAATCTTGCTAAATAAACCTGCTCAGCAGGACGACCATTATCTAAGAAAGACTGCTTTAATGCTTTAGCCTCATATTTTAACGGCCCAAAGATTCCTGCGTTAGCCGCATTCACCTTCAAAGGAAATGTACTGACCAACTGACTACCGTCAGCTAAAAAAGTCACCTTACGCAGGCTATTAAAAGCCGCCCACTCTCCGTCAGGATTATCCTCCCTGACAATTGGAGCAAAAACCTGATCATAAATAACTGTTTTCCTAGCCGTTAATTCCTCAGGAATACGCGTCCGCTGACCAAAGTAATCAATCACATACAGCACATCAAAACGCCGGCGTTTCAGCGCCGCCCAATCAACCGACAAATCCGGACGTACATGGTAAAACTCAAATGCCGTCTTATGCTCCTTTAAAACATCAATGATGATACCGCATAAATAATCCGGCATCAAAAAACGCCGGCGTGAAAGACCCCCTTTTAAAAGTAGACGCAAGGATGAACGTCCGGAATCAGTCATGACCCGATGCAATGCGTCCATGTATGGCGCTTCCCCCCCAAATGGCTTCATCTGGTCTCCAGATCATAAAATTTCTTTGTTATGCCCTTTAATAACCCGGGAGTTCTTAATACCCTTAAAACCATCTCAATGCTTCGGCCGTTGCCGTAAGGATTAACAACCGTTGCTGTTTTTTGCTGAAACGGCAGGGATTGTGCTTTTCTAAGCGCCGCCTGAATATCAGCAGCCCGCGGCGCGCAATCAATCACGCTCTTGGCCCTAACCCTGCCTTTTTGCCGATCCCCAATATTGACTGTCGCTTTCTTAAAGCTGGGCGCCTCGACTAATCCGCTGGAAGAATTACCGACGACGACATCAACCTGGCGCAATAGCGACAAATATCGCAATCTGCCCAAGGAATCAAAAAGTTTTGCCTGTAGCCCGCGGCTTTTTACAAAACGCTCAATAAGATGATTAAAACGCCGCCCTTCAGCATCCGCATTAGCCTTGGTAAATATTAACAAGGTGTCACGGCCGCATTTATCTAACGCGCTTAACAGCGCTTTAAGGTCTGCCTGCGATGATGTTTGCTGGCCAGTCACTGGATGAAAGGTGATTAATAAATTTCTTTTTCGAAAAATAATACCCAGCTCTTCCTGTAATTGCCGACGGGAACGGTAGGGCAATGTGCTTAAATCAGACAAACCAATCTCGCCGACATTAAAAACACGGGACGGTTCCTCTCCCATTTGAATGACACGGTTACGGTGTTCCTTAGTAGATGTAAAATGCCAATGGCTTAATTTAGTGATGGCATGACGAATACCGTCGTCTAAGGCTCCTTGGGTAATTTCACCGCCGCTAAAATGCGCAATGGGAATCCTCTGTATAAACGCGGCCGCGGCCGCGCTTAATATCTCATAGCGGTCGCCCATCACCATGACCAAATCCGGTTTTAGCCGATCTAAGGCCTTGGCCGTCTTGCACAGGCAATGCCCCATGGATTCAGTGACCCCAACCGAACTGTCATGCGAAGATAAGATCGGCAATTTAACATTAATATGAAAACCGTCTGCCTCAATTTCCTTATAAGTTAACCCAAAAGCCTTCGACAAATGCGCGCCGGTTGCAATAATCTGCAGGCGCATGGTTTTTGTTTGGCTAATAGCCGCGACAAGCGGCTTCATCAATCCGTATTCTGCCCGCGATCCTGTGATATAGCATATTTTCATTGTCATATCTTAATCAATTCATCTGCACTGAAGTTCTGTCGAGCCTTGCGTCCAATAACAGCATCCAAATTCATCGGACTTATACCCGTCCCCGGACGTTTCACTGTTAAATCTTCTGCGCGCATCACCTGACCCTTGACAATATCCTTTGCTGCCACGATGCTTTTCCGGGCAATAGCGATATTTTTAATCTCTGATGCTGACGGTAATTTTCGCCCGTTACCTAGCGCTGCTTCCACATGACGAATTGCCGCAATAACCGTTTTTAATTCAGCGCTATCTAAAGAAGCCTTATGGTCCGGCCCTTGCATATTCTTATCTAAGGTAAAATGTTTCTCGATAATCGTTGCGCCTAATGCCGCCGCCGCAATCGGGATTTCTATGCCCGGCGTATGGTCTGAATAACCTACCTCAATGGTTAACACGTCCTTAATCGTCTGCATAGCCCGCAGGTTAACATCGTGGTATGGCGTCGGATATTCAGTATTGCAATGCAGGAGCGTAATATTCTTCTTAGCTGTACCTGCTTTCACCAAAACATTGACAGCCGTCTCAATTTCTTTGAGATATGACATCCCCGTCGATAATATAACTTTCTTTCTCAAAGCCCCGACCTTGCGTAAATACGGCAGGTTTGTAATCTCACCTGAAGGAACCTTAAAGATTTTCAACCCCATGCGCTTGAGCACATCAATGCTCTGCAAATCAAAAGGCGTCGACAAGAACATGATGCCGCGTTTCTTGCAGTGCGCCGCTAATTCATGGAACTGACTTTCACTAAATTGCAATTTGCGTGCCATATCCAATTGGGATTCATTGGCACCTGTTGTCTTTAATTGATACTCAGCCTTAGGAGCAAACCGGCTGATCACCAACTCAGCGACAAAGGTTTGAAATTTAACTGCATCGGCGCCTGCCGCAGCGGCGGTATCAATTAGTCTAAAGGCTAAATCCATACGGCCGTTATGATTGACACCTGCTTCGGCAATAAAAAATATTTTTGACTTACGCTCATTATTTCTGGGCATTTATAATCCATTCGCTGATATTCATCCGTTCGTTCTCCTGCGTATATTCACGACGGTCAATTGATATAATCTTAAACATAGACCCATACATCGCCTCAATATCTTTTTTAGCCATAAGACGTATAAAACCCCGTCCCCCAAAAGGGCCATCGGAAACATTTGTATATTCTAAATGCCCGACTTGGCTGTTGCGTTCTCCCATATAAATACGGTCAGTAAAGGTCCTGCTATAAAACAATCCGCCGGGTTTCAGCACCCGATGGATTTCAGTCAGGATTTGCGGCATATGCACAGCTGCGTTATGGCAAAGGCAGGCATTATCTGCGACGGCATCAAATTGTTGATCCGCATACGGCAGACGGATAATATCACCGACGGTTAGATTCGCCTTTAGCTCTTCATCCGCAAGATACTGCCCTGCCTGCGCGATTGCCGTCGCTGAACCATCAATACCATAGGCGTCAAAGCCCTCACGGGCCATAAACCATATGTTCGCCCCCGGTCCACAGCCAACCTCAAGGATCTTAACGGATAAGCGCGGTGTCACCCGATAAAAATTACGGGCCACAAAACGCACAAAACTTTCATCAGGGTATTTACCCCATGCATTCTTTTGGAAAACTTCTTCCCAAACATTATCCCAACTCATGTGAATCCCCGTCTTAAAATTTATATTTCAGAAAAAAATGACCATGCGTTTTATTTCTCTGTGGAAATTGTTCTGACCAGCGCCCGCAGAGCTCATCATAACGCACTTGATCATGGACGCGCGTTCCAATATTAAACGCCACGTCCCCGTTCTTCGCGAAAGTCTTCTTATACTTATATATCCCATCATCAGGTTTACTGCCGCCGCCAATGCAATAAGCCGTAATTCCGGCGCTCTTTAACGCACCCATCAGTTCATGTTTCAACAAATTATTAGGCCGCAGTGCATTGTACTCCTGTAAAGTCCCTCCTAAGAATGAATACGCCGCCTTCCGTGATACCAGCACCAGCTCACATGAAATTGCTTTTCCTTCAGCTGTGTCGGCAAAGGCAAAAAAACTATTATCCGGCAATTCACGCGCGATCCGGCTAAAATATTCTTCTGTAAAATAATATTCCTCACCTGTTCCCCGCCGGTCCATAGTGTGGTAATAAATATCCATAAATTGCCTCAATCGCTCCTTAGGCAGGGACTTGCCCCAAAAACACCGCACCTGTAATCCTTCCTGCCGGGCTTTCTTGATATTTTTACGCACACAATGTTCATACGAATCCTGCGCCAAGTCTTCCATGGTCACGCTAAGATTGACAATAATGTTCCGGCTAACCGGCTTTAGTGTCAAATGGCCCAATAAATAATGCGCAGGTAACACCGGATTAACACGCATAAATTCAGCAATAATGCCCTGATCCCTGCAATGCTTTAAGAAATACGCACCAAATGCTTGGGCTAACATTACATCATCACTGTTGCTGACAATGGCATTATACCCGTACGCGCCTTCAATATCATAACAAGGATCAATATTTTTAACCCATGGTAATTGATGCAAGGCTGTTTTCAGGTACGGGTACAAAACTACGTTATCCCTATCCGCCAACAGCGCGCACTGAGCTTGAATATGCTCCTTCTCATATAACGCCAAATATTGCGGAAGCAAGTAAACATCTTGCGCCTCAATAGGCAATGCCTGCCAAGCTTTTATCCATCGCGCTGATTGCTCCAGCGTCAATATCTCAAAGCTCATGCCGTTGCCTTTACAAAATCAGCGGCGAGACGCATCGTTTTATATGATCCTTCTAAATCCTGCAAGGGCCATGGCTTTTCACCACTATCAACAAAATGTTTAAACGCCAGTGCCTGCCCATAAAATCCGGGCTTTAACTGCGCATCTTCTATATCGGCTGTTATATCATAAGTCTTGAAATTCCGGTCTGTCCATCGGCCTTGCTCCAACGGCTTAAATTCAACCGTTACCCCGTCGCCAAAAAGCGTCGCGCTCCATCCGCCGGGAGAATACCAATGCGAACTATACTGCCCGATCGCCCCGCAAGATAATGTCATCACAGCCCCTATTTGGTCTCCCTGCTGTAATTTATAACGGTGAGTGATTACTTTTAAATCTGATACTTCACCGCCGAAGAACCGCAAAAGATCAATGGTGTGTACGCTGTTAGCAAATATCCAGTAAGGCAGGACATGCTTTTTAAACTCAGCATTACCGCTTTCTTCCTGACGCCAAATCCGTTCGTGACCGGTAATAGATACCCCAAGCAAGGGTCCGTGCTTCTTAATAACGGCCAAACCCTGATGAAAAACAGAATAATAACGCCGGTTGAAACCGACCATCACTTCAACGCCCTGCTGACGAGCTTTCTCTAAAAGGTCGTGATTATCCTCTGCGGACAAACCTGCAGGCTTCTCAATAAATAAAGGCAAATGATATGGCAGTGCTTCTTCAACAACACTTTTCATGTCTTCAGGGGACACAAGTACCATTAAGGCATCAGGAGCGGTTTGCCCGATCAAATCCTTAATAGATGATGACGCATATTTAATATTATGCAATCCAGCCAACACCTGCGCTTTGCCTAACGTACGGGAAGCAATCCCGACGATATCTATGCCCCCAGCCGCTTTTAGTGCATTGATGTGGTGCGGGGCAATTGATCCCGCGCCAATGATGCCAATTCTCAGCATACCCATATATTTTTCCTAGGTGATAGGACAGTAATCTAAATTCTTGTTTAATAATCGATTAAAATGAGGCGTAAGGGCATTTGAAATAAATTCATGCGCAGGCCAGCAATCGTTCAAGGTCGGCAGACGACATTGGCCTGAATCCAGAATATCAGCGGCAAATTGCTTAGACATATGACTAACCATCCAGTTTTCTTCTATAGGGACCGTTGTCCATTCCCATTGCCTATGCTCATAACTTTCCAAAGCGAATTTCTTAAAATGATCGATGATAAATCTGGATCTTGGCGTTAAAATCGTCAATATATCCGGCGCCATCGGCTGATCCATAAAGGTTACCTGAAAACGGCTTCCCTTATCCGTATGGCCGATTAATGTCCCGCTTAATTCGAAAATATCCGCACCCCTTTTTGAGGGATGCAGAAGATTATCGACAAGGGCATCCTTAAGATGGATCTGACTACCGCCGTCATAGAACATAAATAGATCTGCCTCATGAATACCGCAGGTCCCCAAACCATCGTTACCGCCCACAAAAGAGAAAATGACAGGATCTTTTGGATCCAATTTTGTTTTAATATACTGATGAATGGCGTAGGCCCGTGTCTTGCAATTGACCCAAATATTTAATCTCTTTTCTGCCGCAAAGCCCATAAGCTCCTTGTACTCCGCCAAGGATTGGCAGACAACCTTTTCAACCATAAAATTTTTTGCCTGGACATGCCCGGCTATGGCACGGACTAATTGTAAACGTCCTTTGGCTAAGGTTGCGATAATGCAGAGATCTACCTGAGGATTGACCTCTTCTATTCGGCTTAACCATGACACTGTCAACAACGGGTTAATGTCTCGCGCTTCCCCTAAACGTGATTTGCCCATGGCAAGCGACGCTGGATTTGGATCCAGCACCTGAATTAAACTAACCTGCGGCATTGAGGCCACGGCCTGCAAATGACGGCTTCCTAATTGGCCGCAGCCAACAATCAAGATGCTTTTAGACATTATAAATTTCCGGCTTATATAATTTAAGATTCTGCTGAATCCACCTTGCCGTCTCTGCAAGCCCCTTATCAAGGGAATATTTAGGCTTCCATCCCGTGGCTTTCTGAATCCTGGCATTATGACAACAAAGGCGTTCCACTTCACTTGTTGCGGCGCGCACCCGTTTAGAATCCGCAACAATACGCACCTTCTTTTTAAGGATTAACGCGATCTTGCCGGCTAAATCACCCACTGATATCTCTTCGCCCATGCCAATATTAACCGCTTCACCGTTTAATTGGGGCGCCTGAGACGCGGCCAAGAACCCCTCCACGGTGTCTTTAACAAATGTTAAATCTCTCGTCGGAGACAAATTACCTAATTTAATCATCTTCCCGCCGCTTAAGATTTGCGTAATTATGGTTGGGATAATCGCCCTAGCGGACTGGCGCGGGCCATAGGTATTAAAAGGGCGCACCACCTTGACCGGCAGTCCAAATGAACGGTAATAACTCAAGGCAATTTGGTCTGCCGCTATTTTTGTTGCCGCGTAAGGTGATTGCCCTACCGAGGGGTGCTTCTCGTCAATTGGAACATATTGGGCACTGCCATAGGTCTCACTCGTTGATGTAACGATGACATTCTTAACCCCAACCTGCTTACATGATTCAAGCACATTATAAGTGCCTTCAACGTTTGTCTTGATATACGCTAACGGAGACACATACGAATACGGGATGCCGATCAAGGCCGCCAGGTGAAAAACGGTGTCTGCCCCGGCAACAGCTTTTGACAGGGAATCATAATCCCGGACATCCCCCGCAATAACCTCAATCTTTCCTCTCACCGACGAATGCTCAAGCCATCCCCAATGATTATTAGCATTGTAATGGACAAAGGCTTTGACGTGATAGCCTCGGGTAACTAATAATTCCGTTAGATGGGAACCGATAAATCCGCCGGCGCCCGTCACTAAGACTTTTTTCATAGTTTCAACCTCTTTTGCTCCCGTCTATAACTTGAGACTCTTCTACCGACCGATGTATTTCAGAATAATTCTTAAAGAACAAAAATGACCTATGTTGCAAAGCTCCAATTACCACATTAGCCCATAACAATACCTGCTGCTTAAGCAGCAAAACACTTGATGGAATGTACCGCTTAATAACTCCAACCGATATTGGTTTTGATAAATAATATTGCGCATAACTCTTTTCCATCCATTTTCTAAGAAAAGAGTGGAATCCTTTCTTGATAATTTCTTCAGCACTGTCCAATGATATATTCTGATGAGCTAATATTTCTTGAGTAAGACATTGATTGAACTTACGGAAATTATCAGCAAACAATGTGCTAGTTAGCCAATAAAAAAAATCCCTCTCTTTGATCTTCGCGCCTGAATTCTGCATTGCATGTGTTTGACGCAGCAAATACAATTGATTTAA
>CAZCHB010000060.1:4245-9959 GCA_964498235.1 uncultured Planctomycetales bacterium | reverse complement strand
ACCCCAATCCTCAACCTGTAATAATGACATCCGTCACCTTTAAAAAAGAAAGCCGTTGGATAACCAACGACTTTCTTGGATATTAAAACCATAAACAAATAACAACTTAAAGCTTTCTTGCAATAGCCTCGGCCATCTGATGCGTACCGACGGCACTGGGGTCATTGCGGTTATCTTTAAGGTCATAAGTCACTTCCTTACCCTCCCGCAATACCATACGCACCGCTTTTTCTAAACGGACAGCGGCATCATTTTCACCCAAATGCTTTAACATCAAAACACTTGAAAGAATCGTCGCTGTTGGATTAACCTTATTCTGACCCGCGTATTTAGGCGCAGACCCATGCACCGGTTCAAAGAGCGCGATATTATCGCCATAATTAGCCCCGGCTGCAATCCCTAGACCACCGACTAATCCTGCACACAAATCGGAAACAATATCACCATATAAATTAGGCAGGACGAGCATATCATACAAATGCGTATACTGGACTAACTGCATGCACATATTATCAACGATGCAGTCGTTAAATTCTACGCGACCCTCATATTCCTTGGCCACTTCCTGCGCGGATTTCAAAAATAGCCCATCGCTAAACTTCATGATATTAGCTTTATGGACTGCCGTGATTTTCTTACGGCCATTTTTAACCGCGTATTCAAATGCCGCGCGCACTATACGCTTGGACGCCGTTGCCGAGATTGGCTTGATGGAAATTGCAGAATCTTCACGAATTTGCTTGGTTGACATACTATTAATCTTTTGGCGCAATTGCTCGCATTCAGGGGTACCTAAATCAAATTCAATCCCGGCATATAAATCTTCGGTATTCTCACGAAAAATAACCAGGTCAACATTCTTAATCGGCGTCTTGGTGCCTTCATAGTAAAAACAGGGACGCACGCAGGCGTACAAATCCAAGGCCTGGCGCAATTGCACATTAACAGAACGGAAACCTTTACCGATAGGCGTAGAAATCGGCCCCTTGATCGCGCATTTGTTGCGGCGGATAGACTCAAGGACCTCGTCAGTCAAAGGCTTACCGTGGGTTTTCATGGAAAACTCACCGACTTGCTGGACATCCCAATCAATCTTAACACCGGTTGCATCGACGCATAAACGCATGGCATTAGTAACTTCCGGCCCAATCCCATCCCCTGGTAAAAGCGTAACTTTATGTCCCATCTTCCCCCCTCGAGTTATTTCTTAAACAACGTTTTAAAATCATCAATATTATGCGCGTGAACTAATGCCGTTTCATAAGTAATGACGCCTTTATCGCATAATTCTTTTAAAGACTTATCCATCGTCCTCATGCCATGATTAGCCCCGGTTTGGATCGCCGTACGCATCTGTTCGGTTGTTTGTTCACGGATCATGTTGCGGATACCGGAAGTTGCGATCATAATCTCCGGCACCATCACCCGCCCAATACCAGAAGCACGCGGCACCAATTGCTGGGAAATAATCCCCTCCAAGGCAGAGGCAAGCTGTAAACGCACCTGCTGTTGTTGATAGGGCGGAAAAACATCAATGATACGCTCAATAGTCTGCGGCGCATCAGGCGTATGCAAGGTAGCTAAAACCAAATGCCCGGTTTCCGCCGCGGTTAATGCCGTTGAAATGGTTTCCAAATCACGCATTTCTCCGACGACAATAACATCGGGATCCTGACGCAGGCAGCGGCGCAGCGCTTCCGCAAATGAATTCGTATCGCGGTAGACTTCACGCTGCTTGATAATTGATTTTTTATTGGTATGGACAAACTCAATTGGATCCTCAATACTGATCACGACATTTGAACGCTCTGAATTAATCAAATTTATCATCGCCGCTAAGGTGGTTGTTTTTCCAGTTCCAGTCGCACCGGTAATCAAGACCAACCCTGTTTGCTTGCGGGCTAAATCAGCGACAACCGATGGTAATTGCAAATCTTCTATACTTGGGATAAATAACGGCACCCGGCGGAAAGCCGCTTCAACTGACGAACGCTGGATGTGCACATTGACCCGGAAACGGTCTAGGCCATCCATCGCTAATGAAAAGTCCAGCTCTTTTGCTTCCAAGAATTGATTTTTTTGTGTATCAGTCAATAACGCAAAAATCATTTCTTTAAGCATCGTACGTGTTAATGGATCATGCTTGATAGCAACAATACGGCCGTCGATACGCAGAACCGGCGGTGTTTCATCGGTCAAGTGCAAGTCAGAAGCGTTTTCCTGAACAGCCAACAATAGTAATTCGCGTAAATAGCTATTTTTTTCCATTTATCTTGATCCACTCACCGATGCGTCGTATGCCTTCTTTTATTTTTGCATCCGATGTTGAAAAACTTAACCGTATATACTGCGGCGCACCAAAACCATCGCCAGGAATACCAGCCACCTTTACATCATCAAGCATTTGCTTCGCAATGACTGCCGCATCGCCAACCTTTGAAAAATCACAGAACACGTAAAACGCCCCTTCGGGACGGATATAAGAAATCTGGGGGATTTGATCCAGGCATTGCAACATCAAATCCCGGCGGGCCTTAAACACCTTACACATCGCCTGAATACTTTCATCAGATGCTTTCAGAGCCGCGACTGACGCCGCTTGGCTGATCGACGAAGGATTTGAGGTTGAGTGGTCTTGGTATTTTTTAATGTATTCCATGATTTCCACCGGCCCTGCCGCATATCCGATGCGCCATCCCGTCATTGAATAAGCTTTGGACACCCCATTGACAGTAATCGTTAAATCAAAGATCTCTTTGCCTAAAGACGCAATGGAAACAAATTCACTGGTATCATAGATGAGTTTTTCATAGATTTCATCACTAATTACATAAATCTTATGTGCCACACAGACATCAGCCAGACTCTTTAACTCATCTTTTGAATACATGACACCAGTCGGATTTGAAGGAGAATTTAAAATCAGGATACGTGTTTTAGGGGTGATGGCCTTTTTTAACTGCGCGGCCGTGATTTTAAAATTGGTGCTTTTATCGGTATTAATAATCACCGACCTTCCCCCTGCCGCCTTGACCATTTCCGGATAGCTCACCCAATACGGAGACTGGAAAATAACTTCATCCCCATCGTCAACCAGAACTTGGATGATATTAAACAAGGAATGCTTAGCGCCGCATGAGACTACAATCTGGTTTGGCTTATAGGTAAGATGATTATCCTTTAAGAATTTAGCGGCAATGGCTTCACGCAGGTCTTGCGTCCCAATGGATGGCGTATATTTCGTCTGCCCTGATTGGATCGCTTTAATACCAGCTTCTTTAATAAAATCAGGGGTATCAAAATCCGGTTCCCCTGCCCCAAAATTGACCACATCATGCCCTTGTGATGCTAATTCTTTAGCGCGGGCGGTAATCGCTAAGGTAGTTGACCCAACAATATCTTTAATACGGCGATTCACATGCAGCACAGTCATGCTCCTATTTTTAATTGTTATATCGTGATTTCGGGGGGTAATATACCACAAATACCGGCGGTTGCGAATGGGAAATTTAAGTTGTTGGGGCGTCAAGCCCAAGTATGGGCCAGATATTTTTAAGAGGAGAAATGTGCAGAATAACGGGCGTCATACCATCAATACCATCACGCCTAAACCGTTCAACCATGCCTGCCTGCCGGTCAGGCAGGGCTGGATCCACCTTCATATCAACCATATCACCACGAATATCCCATTTGATGCCGGAAGTCTGCAAGTCAATCCCTCCTTTAACTTCCTTAACGCCTGCCATGGCAGCATCATCTGAAAGATTTGAAATAACAGCCATTTCAATAATTGCACCCATAAAAGGACTCCATGCTTCTATGAAATGATCCCCCGCCATACCATCAAATGCCCCCTTATTGTTAGACTGACTAATTCTGTCAAGTAATCTCAAATATCCATTCTGATTCGAACTATCTATATCAAGCGCTTTCATCAACGCTTCAGCATCTTGAATCTCTCTGATCTTACCTGCTACTCGACGTAAATAGTCTTTAACTCCAACCTCATTAATAGCTTGCCTATAACTGTCTTCCCAATTTGCATAAGCGTTATTGTCAGCGCTTGACGGCACACTTCTAACATATTGAACTAACGTACTTATATTTCCTTTAACGACTGCCGATCCTCTTCGAGCGAATGGATTTCGTTGAGGCAAGAACACAACTGATGCCATTGCAGAATCTGGAAATAAGAACTCATCAATCTTTTGCTGAACATATGAAATCGATTCACGTTTCCCAACAAATTGAATACCAGCGCTTTGAAGCGCTTTTCGAAATTCTCTTCCCTCAACTGCTGGCTCATCAACCATGCCAGACCTTAATAAGAACGGCAATCTCCTGCTTAGACGGGGATTAGCACGAATAGCAAAGTAAAGTTCTTGCCCATTCATCTGCCCCCAACCCATTTCAAAATCACTTAAAACAAAAGTAATACTCCTAGGATTGCTTGTCAAAAAATCTAACGCCTCTTGTCCTGATTCTTTCACAACAACTTGATAGCCTGAATTCGTTAATTGCTCTTCTACTAAGCGCCTTTGCTCAGGATTATCATCCACAACAAGCACCCTTTTCCTTGCTCGCATTTCTTTTGTGACGTTCATTGCCGCATCAGATTTATCGTCGTACAAGGGCCTGCCTAAAACAGTCTCAACCGCCTTATACGCGGTCATCCCCTGGAGAGGCTCCCAAGGGCCCTTGTCTTTATTTGGATAAAATAAATTGACCGCCTCAATTAACTCACCAAGATTTTTTTCCTGCCGTTGGTCAGCTATCGTTTTATTTGCCTTTCTCTTAAGACCATTCAATTCGGTTACGACCAAATCTAACTGTTCTTTAGCCTCTATGCTTTTAAGCAATTTAACTAAAGCCCTTTCTTGTGTCACATAATTAACGCTTCTTAAATCATCAATAAAATATGGGATTGCATCAGCAGCTGTCAGAATATAGTCACCATTTGTCAGTAGAAATCTTTCATATCTAGCATTCTCCAACTTAGCCATCACCCTTCCCACCGTCCATCTTCTAATTGTCGGCCAAAGCATCTTTCTATTGATCATGTTTCTGTCAATAAAAGCAAGAAAATCACCTCGTTGAGTTAAATCAATTCTCCATTCAGTCACCGGCTTAATGGCTTCACCTATTTCTTTGCCTCGATCATTAAGTCTGGTTAACTGCCATTTCGGAAAACGCATCGCAAGGTAGTCATAAACAGGCATATCTGGCCCATCGCCGTCACGATCATAAACAGCGACAATAACTTGACGCTTGCGAGCCGCATCGTCAAAAGAGCTAAGATTTACAAACTTAAAATCAGCAATAAATTTCTGCAAAACCCTATCTAAAACAAGAGGATCAATCCCTGCCTTTATGATCTCTACCCTGCTTAGCCGTGCTGGGATGCCAAAACCGTACAGGCTTTCTTGAACCCTTGCTAATTCTTGCTCGATAGCAGTTCTCAATTTCCCTAGATCCTCTTTAATCGTGACGTTCTCAATATTTTGTTCAAATACTAAGTTTAAAAATCTGTCATGGGTTAGCCCCCCACCTTTAAATGCTTGTAAATCTTCTCTACTGATTATCCCTTTTACCAAGGACTGCACCCATTCCAAGACATACTGTTGATTCTCAGATTCATCCCCTTTTTGCTTACTTAATGTCAATGCCGACAACGGCAATAACCTTGAGCTCAAGCTGCAATTCATGATTTTGCC
>CAZCHB010000060.1:0-4235 GCA_964498235.1 uncultured Planctomycetales bacterium | reverse complement strand
ATCAACAACAACTTCTTTAAGCGTTTTCAACATAAGAACCAAGATTTCTTCCTTTTGCTTTAAATGAAATACCCTTCTGCCAAGCATAGCCGCATCATACCCATCACTGGCCTTTCTAATCTGTTGTTGAATCTTACTAATAAGATTTACTGCTAATTCAGGATTTTGAAAAGTCCTATCTGACAATAAAACACTTATCAACTGCATAAAACCTGTTCTTGTAAACAAAAACTGCTCTGAAGAATCTTCTTCTTTTTTCATCCTAATATAATTTAAGTACTCAATAGTAGTTTGACTTGTTGGAACACCTAAAGCTTCTAACATAGTTTCAAATCCTAAACTCCCTGCTACCCCCTGCCGATGATCGTCTTGCTCTTGTCCTTGAAATATATTTTCATAAATAAACGGTTTTCCATATTGGATTAACTGTTCTGCAATAGCAAGAACAACTTCTCCTGTTAAGCCTTTTTTCTTTGCTCTATCGATGTACTTCATAATCCGTACTTCTGCTTTGGAGAGCGGTTGAGGTGAAACCGCCATTGCGGCATTTATCGTAACTAATGGATTATTTCTTTCACTAAAAGCCTTCACCACTGACGATGCCATTGCTAAACTTGGAGCTGCAGCAGCTGTCCCAGCAATTACCACTCCTCCAGAGAAATACTTCCTCGGCACCTGCTTACCCTCAGGAGAATTACTGTCTTTGATAAAATTAAACACGCCTTTCTTATACGCTTGTAAATAACGCTCATAAATCTTTTCTTTAACCGTTGGGTCAGCTAAATTGATGCCGCTCACCTTTTGTTTATCCGCATACACTTCATTGAACAGGGCGTTCTTTAAATTGTTTTTGTACCAGCTGGATAGGATGATTGAATTAAATATCTGACGAAGATTAGCGAAGTTTCTGCCGTTGTTGACTTCGCGTTCGAGCTCAGGCAAGACTATTTCACGGATTATTTTAGAAAACACGTGTGCGGGTGACGCGGAGGCGGAGCCCTCGTTTGCCCGGAGTCCCGAAAGGGACGAGGACAAATGAGGTGCCGCAGCGGCAGGACCCGCTTCATGCTTCTGGACCGCCAGATAATCTTCCTCGAGCATGACTTTTAAATGACAATTAACGACAAACGCGGTTTGATTGCGTTCAAATATCTCCGCCTTGTCTGCCATGATCCATACTTTATTAAATATATTGGTGGGAATTTCTGGTGTGCCGTAAAGTTCTTGGGCTTTTTTATAGATCTTATCCCAAAACATCTTCCCTAAACCACTTTCAGGGTATATCAACGAAGCGGTGATTTGTTTTAAGATGTAATCCTGAGCCAACAAGTCTCGGCCTAATTCGGTCTGACCTAAGGCATGGGGTATTACGCGGTCTTTTTCATAGGGAGATAAATTCACCCACATTTCTTTTTCAGGAATAGCTAGATTAGCTAAAAAATATTTAATTAATTTCTCACCCTCAGCCTTTAATGCGTCTCCTTGCAGATTATCTTGGCCCACATCAACGATAAAATCAAATAGAAATGGATTGTCTTGATGGACGGTCACGCCTTTAATTAGGACAGGTTGATAGGAAGCACTTAAAGCAACCATAGCACCAGGTTCGGGAAGACCCAACAATCCTTGGGCTTCTACTTTAGGAACAGGCGTCATCAAGGAGAAACAAAATGAAACAATAAGATTTAAAGAGATTAATTTACGCAACATTGATTAATAAGAGAAGTTTATAAAAGTTATAAAGCCCTTTATAAGAGTAACATATTTATAACGATGCGCAAGCACTGACAGATTCATAACTATATGATAAATAATCACTTATAAAATTAATTTAAGATAGTATTTAATGATTCCTGAAGCGATAAAAAAAGCCCTTTAAGCTGTTGGCCTAAAGGGCTTTTTGTACAACTATATTCTAAACGTCTACTCAGCTCCTGCCTTACGCTGGAACATCTTCTTCGCGGCGGTTGGCTTTGCAGCTGCCCTGGCTGTTGTTTTAACATCAGCCTTGGACTTTTCTTCCTTGATGGCCTTTGGCGCTTTAGCTGATTTTTCAGACTTAGCTGGCTTGGTTTCAGCGTCAGTCACAACGGATGTGTCAGCAGTATTAGTTGACTTGACCTTCTTTTCACCTGTCACAATGACACGGCTTTTTTCAGTCAACTCTAAAAAAACTAATTCAGCATTATCACCCATGCGCTGTTTGAATGGAATAATCCGTGTGTACCCGCCGGCACGAGATTTGAATCTCGGGGCTGTCTCTTTAAAAAGTGTGGAGACTAATTGGTGGTCACAAAGAATCGCAAAAGCACGGCGACGGGCAGCTAAGGTATCTTTCTTGCCTAAGGTAATTAATTGCTCGACTACTCTACGCGCTTCCTTGGCTTTTGCACTGGTGGTGCAAATACGCTCTTGAATGAGCACAGCCTTAGACATATCGCGCATTGTAGCCGAACGCAAACTGCGGTTACGGCTTAATCTATTTCCTGCTTTACGGTGTCTCATAATTAGCTCTTTGCTTTCAACTTTTTAGAATCAACCTTCATCCCTAAAGAAAGACCCATGACCTTTAAGAGATCGGCGATTTCAGTTAATGATTTCTTACCAAAATTACGGAATTCTAATAATTCCGGCTCTTGACGGCGGACTAATTCACCAATGGTCTTGATATTTGCATCCTTCAAACAATTAGCTGAACGGACTGACAATTCCAATTCAGAAATCGGCAGGCGCAACTTGGTATATAACGCTTCTTCTTCAGCGGAAACTTCTTCTTCCGCTTCTTCTTCCTCAGGAAGCTGGCCATAAGCAACGAAGACGTCTAAATGACGCTGTAAAATATTTGCCCCATATAGCAACGCTTCTTTTGCGTTAATGGCACCATTGGTAAAAATTTCAAGAATCAATCGGTCATAATCAGTACGTTGACCGACGCGGGTATTCTCTACCGTGAAATTAACCTTCACGATCGGCGTAAAGATAGCATCGATGGCAATCGTTCCAACTGCCGCGCCTTCTTTTTTATTTTGATCTGCAGGTACATACCCACGGCCGCGGGAAATCTCTAATTCCATGTTAAATGGAATATCCTGTGTCAGGGTGACGATATGTTGTTCAGGATTTAAGACTTCAATCATTTCATCAGCAATGATGTCCTTAGCCTTAATTTCACCCTTTTTATTCGCTTTAATATAAACGCTCTTAGGCGCTTTTGAATGCGAACGGAAAACCAAGGCTTTAATATTCAAGACAATTTCCGTCACAGATTCTAAAACGCCAGGCATAGCGGTAAATTCATGAGCCACACCTTCAATACGAATGGAGGTCACCGCACTGCCTTCGATCGACGACAAAAGGATGCGGCGCAAAGAATTACCAAGCGTCACGCCATAGCCGCGCTCAAAAGGTTCAGCAATAAATTTACCATACGTTGTTGTATAGCTGGATTCATCGCAATCTAAACGTTTCGGCATTTGAAAATCGCGCCATTTAACACCCATTGTATTTCCTCCTCTACCCCCTTTACGCACTGACAGGGGCTTGGTTAATTAAAATGTTTACCTTGAATACAACTCAACAATTAACTGCTCGTTAGCAGAAAATCCGATATCTTCCCGCACTGGAAGACGCACGACCTTAACCGTCAAATTCTTAGCGTCAACCTCAAACCAGCCCGGAACCTTGCGTTCCTTGGTGGTTTCGATATTTTCTTTGACCGTATTAGTTGTCTTCGCGTCCGTTTTAATTTCAATGATATCGTTTGGCTTAACCAAATATGACGGGATATTGACCCGGCGGCCATTAACATGAATGTGGTTATGGCTGACTATTTGACGACCATCCTTACGGGACTTTGCAAAACCGACGTTAAACAAAACACTGTCTAAACGGCGTTCTAAGAATTGCAATAAGATATGACCTGTAATCCCCTTAATTCCGGATGCTTTAATAAAGTAATTACGGAATTGGCGTTCAAGCACACCATAGATACGTTTTACTTTTTGTTTTTCGCGCAGCTGAATACCAAAGTTCGACAGTTTTGCTTTCTTTAAACCATGTTGACCCGGCGCATATTCACGGCGGGAAATGGCGCATTTGTGTGAGTAACAACGTGTACCTTTGAGGAAAAGTTTTTCACCTTCCCGGCGGCATAAACGACAATCTGGACCTAAATCACGACCCATAACTTTTAATTCCTTTCCTTAAACCCTACGCTTCTTGCGTGAACGGCACCC